>JAQGPI010000415.1 GCA_028293175.1 Verrucomicrobiaceae bacterium
AACCGCGTGCCTCATTCGCACAGCGGCCGCACCGATCAGGACTGGGCGCCAAAGGTTAGCGCCGACGGTAATGTCACCGACTGGAGCACCTTTGATAAGAACTTGGGACCGCTGTTGGACGGCTCAATGTTCAAGGACAATCCGCGAGCCGGGGTACCCGTGCCCGCGCTCTACCTGCCGTTCAATGAATCCTGGCCCCTGCCCATCAAGCCCAACTACGATCCCGGCAAGGACATACCGCTGATCGGCGATGAATGGCGCGCCAAGCATGACATTCTAGCAAAGCCTCCAGAGGCTGCCTTCAACCAAGCGTACAAAGATGCTTTCACCACCTGCGTGAAAAAGTTCGTCGATCACTTCGAAGAGAAGCAGTGGAACCGCACCCTGGCGGAATGCTACAACAATAACAAGGCATCCATGGGCAACGTGCAGCAAAGGGACAAGGATGGAAAACTGATCAAGGTCAAAGGCATGACCGGCACCGCCTGGACCTTGGACGAACCGGCGAGCCTGCTGGACTGGCAGGGGATAAAATTCTACTCGCAACTCTTCCACAACGGTCTCGGCGGCGTCAAAACAACGAAGTTTGTCTATCGGGGAGACATCAGTCGGCCCCAGTGGCAGGGCAGCTACATGGATGGACTGATGGAGCTGATGATGAGCAATGGTTCGCTGTTCAACATGATGCCGCTGATGAAAGACCATCTCCATCGCATGCCCGTGATGCTGGTGGCTTATGGCTCATGCAACACGCAGGACCGTAGCAATCTTGAAACCGCCGCCTGGGTGCTGAAGGCGTACACGCATGAATGCGATGGCGTGCTGCCATGGCAGGCGATCGGCGCGGACAACGCCTTCGACAGCGGCGACTTCACCGGCCCCAACGGTACCGCCGATCACGGCAATGCGCTGATCGTCAATGGCAAGGCGCGCTTCGGCATCAATGCTATCGCCAGCTTTCGGGTGCATGCGTTCCGCAATGGCGCGCAGATCGCCGAACTCCTGCGCCTGCTGGAGCAGAAAAACGGTTGGGGCCGTGCCCATAGCCTCGCTCTCGTTTCACAGGTCATCCCGCTCAGTGCCGAATACCGGCAGAAATTCAATGATGATGCCGCCGGGCTCACCTTTGATCAGCTCAACGGCAACGATTTGGTCCGTTTAAAGGAGGGAATACTGAAGCTGCTGGGGGAGTGAATACAGGCCCGGACCAATGTGGGCTATCGGTTCTATTGACCCGTCTACAACTTCTCAGGATGTCTTTGGGTCACGAAAGACCATAGTGTATCATACCGTCTGTCCATGAGTGCGCTGGTCCAATGCTTCGTTTTTTGTCTCCACAGCAAGAAATCCGACTCGATCCGACTGAATCCGACCAAAAAATTGCAGAGGTAATCCCCTGTTCACCCCTCTCCCATGATCCGTTTCGCCTTTTTCCTAGTGCTATTTCTTAGCACCTTGCTCCACGCCGAGCGGCCGAATGTGCTGTTCATCGCCATCGACGATCAGAACGACTGGATTGGCTATCTGGGCGGGCATCCGCAGGTGAAGACGCCGAACATCGATGCGCTGGCGGCACGCGGCACGGCTTTCATGAATGCGCACTGCCAGGCGCCGCTTTGCAACCCTTCGCGCAGTTCCTTGCTCACCGGTTTGCGGCCCTCCAGCACGGGCGTTTACGGGCTCGCGCCGGGCATTCGCGAGGTGGAGCAGTTGAAGCAGCATGTCACGCTGCCGCAGACCTTCACGCAGGCGGGCTATGCCACCAGCACCCATGGCAAGATCTACCACGATGGCAGCATCCGGCCGAGGGACCAGAAGGCGGAGTTCAATGAATGGGGCTCGCGCGGCGGCCAGCCGAAGCCGCCGGTGAGAATTGCGAAACTGCCGCCGGAGCTGAACCATCCGGCCATGGACTGGGGCGTGTGGCCGCCGAAGGATGAGGATGCATCGGACTGGAAAATCGCGGATTCCGCCATAGCGGCGCTGGAGCATGTGCCTGCGGACAAGCCGTTCTTCGTGGCGTGCGGCTTCCGGTTGCCGCATGTTCCTTGTTATGCGCCGCAGAAGTGGTTCGACCTGTATCCGGATGACTCATTGGTGTTGCCGAAGGTGAAGGAAGACGACCGCGCTGATTTGCCGAAGTTCGCCGATTTCCTGCACTGGCGCTTGCCGGAGCCGCGCTTGAAAACGCTGCGCGAGATGAACGAGTGGCGGCCGCTGGTGCGCGCTTACCTTTCCTGCACCAGCTTCATGGATTCACAGGTAGGCCGAGTGCTGTCGGCGCTGGAAAAGACGGGTCGCGCGGACAATACCCTCGTGGTGCTGTGGAGCGATCACGGCTGGCACCTGGGCGAGAAGCTGATTACCGGCAAGAACACGCTCTGGGAGCGCAGCACGCACGTGCCGCTGGTGTTCGCCGGACCGGGCATTGCCAAGGCAGCGAAGTGCTCGCGCACCGTGGAATTGCTCGACATCTTTCCCTCCCTCCTGGCGCTCTGCCAGATGCCCGCACGCACGGACCTTGAAGGCCACAGCCTGCTGCCGCAATTGCAGGATCCCAATGCCCCTCGCGAGTGGCCCGCCATCACGACTCACAACCAGGGCAATCACGCGATCCGCACCGAGGACTGGCGCTACATCCGCTATGCCGATGGCAGCGAGGAATTGTACGATCTGAAGGCTGATTCCAACGAGTGGATCAACCTTGCCAAAGACCCCGCGCAGACCGCCAGGAAGGCTGCGCTGGCGAAGTGGATTCCCAAGGTGGACAAGCCGCCGGTGCCCGGCAGCAAGGACCGCATTCTGACCTATGAACCGCGTACCGGCGAGGCCATCTGGGAGGACAAGGTGATCGACAAAACCGCGCCGCTGCCGGAGTTCTGATCAATGCTTCCAATGGCCTAGCGAGCTGAGTTCTTCCATGGTGTTGTCCATTTGGTAGAACAGAAAAGCGGCGAGGCCGAAGTAACACAGGCCCATGATGATGCGTTTGCTGGCAGGCAGGGCGTAGTAGAACTCCTCTTCTGGAGTACGCGACCAGAACAGCTTCCACACCCTTGGCAGTGCGAAGATCAGGATCAGAATGAGCAGGAAGTTCGGTCCGTGCTCCACCATGAACCAGACCAGAATGCCGAGGCCCGGCAGCAGCAGCCAGGGCGAAACGGCATTCACGATGCGACCGCCATCGAGGAAGCCCACGGGCATGAGGTTGAACAGGTTCAGGAAGTAGCCGGTGTAGGCCAGCGCCAGCCAGAAGGGCTCATGCGTCATGGTGAAGATGTTATGGCACACCAGTGCGCCCACCGTTCCGGCCACCGGCCCCCCGATGCCCACCACGGCTTCGATCCAGGCATTTCGCGGGGCTTCCTTCAGCGCGATGAAGGCACCCATGAACGGGATGAACACCGGTGCGCCCACCTTCAATCCATACCACCGTGCGGCTATCAAATGCCCGGTCTCATGCACGAGAATCAGCAGCACGAAACCCACGGCGTACACCCAGCCAAACTGCATGGAGTAGATCCACATCATGAGGATCATAGAGCCACCCGTCTTGAACAGGATGGGCAGGAACTTCAGCGCAGGCAGCAGGAAGAGCTTGATGGAGCTGAGGAACTTCAGGCCGATGGCGAGTGCGGCCACGATCGGGCCAGTGAAGCGCTTCCACCACGGCGGTGCAGGCGGCACAGGCTCGTAGCTTGGGGGCAGGCGATGTGGGGTTTCATCCATAATCGATCACCAACGCCGCCAGAAAGCAGCGATGCAACTCCACTTTTCGGCCTCCTGTGTAGTGCCCTATTCGCCGATCCACACTTCTGTGCCCTCAGGGACCAGATCGTAGAGTTCGATCATGTCATCGTTGCGCAAGCGGACGCAGCCATGGCTGCCGGGGCGACCGATGCCCGGCTCGTCGTTGGTGCCGTGGATGTAGATGTAGCGATCAAAGGTGTTGGCATTGCGCGCCTCCAGCCCTTCCAAGCGCAGGATGCGGGTGAGCACGAGATCATCGTCCAGCCGCTCGCCCTGCCAAAGGCCCGCTGGCTGGCGGGATTTGAAGATCGTGCCGCTGGGCGCGCCAGCACCATGCTTCTCGCGAATGCGAAACTGCCCCACAGGCGTGCGCAAGCTGCCTTCTTTGAACCCCACACCAGCCCTCGCCGTGGATACCGGCCATTCCTTCACCAGCCGCGCACCATCCCACAATTGCAGCCGCTGGGTGGCGATGGAGACTTCAAGGCGAAGAGGCATGTGGGAAGGAACGCCGCAATACCAAAGCGTCGAGAAGAATATCGCTCGTTATTCCCCTATTGCCTCAGCTAATTTAGAAGCTCCTGAGCTTCGGAGGTTACACACTATTCTCTTATGAGGCCTAGCCATGAAGAAGCATTTGTCCGTGCATTTGTGCGAGCCGAAAAACAGGATCGGTGGTTAGGATTTCTCGCCGACCGACGTCGCCGATCCGACTTTCTCCACACGCTTGCGAGCTCTTTCGACATCGACGAGCGCTGGGCCGTAGAGATTCAGCCTTCCTGCCATACACCCACTGGCATTGTGGATCTTCTTCGCCGTATGGGCGCCTCAGATCAATGTCGCATCATCTCCGAAATTGTTGCATTGGACGGCGAAGAAATGTGCCTTTCAGATGCCATTGGTCGTGTGTGGGGAATGGGTCTCGGATCTGTCGTTTTGTGCGAGCCCGGTACCTTGGCTTACTACGAGGGCGAATATCGTTCTCGCTTTATCCTCCAGCGAAGACCGGCCCAGTAGAGAGAAGCCTCTACGCTTTCCGAAGCTGACCTTCCTTTTACTGGAGACTGGTGTTGTTCGAACAACCAGCCGTCTGCGGACGCATCACAAGTTGCACACAAACAAACCCCGCGTAGGATGCCCGCCCCCTTGCACATCCAAGAGAACTCATGAGTACCCCAAAGCACGTTGCCATCGTCGGAGCCACCGGTGCCGTCGGCGCGGAGATGATCCGCTGCCTGGAAGAGCGCCATTTTCCCATCAGCCAGCTCACCCTGCTGGCCTCCAAACGCAGCGCTGGCAAAACCCTAAAGTTCAAGGGCGAGGACATCGTCATCAAGGAACTCACCAAGGACAGCTTCGCCGGTGTGGATATCGCGCTGTTCAGCGCAGGCGGCGGCATCTCCAAGGAGTTTGCCCCGGCCGCCGTGGCTGCTGGTGCGGTGGTGGTGGACAATTCCTCTGCCTTCCGCATGGACCCTGACGTGCCGCTCGTGGTGCCCGAAATCAACGCCGCTGATGTGAAGCTGCACAAGGGCATCATTGCCAATCCGAACTGCACCACCGCCATCTCCTTGATGGCGCTATACCCGCTGCATCAGGCTTTCGGTGTGAAGCGCATCTTTGCCTCTACCTATCAGGCTGTGTCCGGCACCGGCGCACAGGCCATCGAAGAACTCGCCAGCCAGGGACGCGAATGGGCCTCGCAGAACCGCGCCTGGGATGCCGCCAAGCTGGATTCCATGCCTTCCGTGTATCCTTACCAGATCGCCTTCAACGTTCTGCCCCAGGTCGATAGTTTCCTCGATACCGGCTACACGAAGGAAGAGATGAAGATGGAAAACGAGGGGCGCAAGATCATGCATCACCCCGATTTCCGCGCCTCTGTCACCTGCGTGCGGGTGCCTGTCTTTCGGGCGCACAGCGTGGCCATCAACGCCGAGTTCGAGAAGCCCATCACTCCCGAAGCCGCACGCGAAGTGCTGGCTAAGGCCCCCGGCCTCGACCTCGTG
>JAQGPI010000432.1 GCA_028293175.1 Verrucomicrobiaceae bacterium
AAGATCAAATTCGATGGCGCAGCTATGATTGACGTCGAATTCGACGACCGCAATTTCACAGGCTCCCACTATGGTCACCTCTGCCGCGCCCAAGTGCGGCCCGACAAAGTCACCGTTGTTGATGAGCGCGATGGCAGCCAGAGCAATGCCATGGTCGAGCTGAAGAAGGACCCGGTCAAAAATAAGGCCGAGATGGGGAAGCTGTATGCCTCGCACAGCGCCACCTTCCCGCTCGCCAACAACCTTGAAACCGGTAAGTGGTACACGCTGGTGGTTGAAACCGTGGGCGATGAGATGCGAGTCACTATTGATGGCAAGCCTTCCGGCTTCCTCAAATCACCCGGCATCGGCCACGCGACCAAATCCAAGATCGAGCTTGGCGTGGCTGGCAAAAGCGGCTTCTACGATGACATCAAGGTCTGGAATGCCGAGCCCGCCAAATAAATCTGACAACGCTATGAACACACGCCGCTGCGGCAATGGCAGCGGGTGTTTTCTTACTAACTCTGAATTTAAATCAAAGGAGAAGCAGGAGAAGGAGAGCGGCTACCGCTGCTTCTTCTTCTCGGCCTTGGCGAGCTTCTTCTCCTTTGGAGTCTTAGATGGGGACTTCTTCTTTTCCTTCTTGGCGTCTTGAGCTTTCATGTGGAGTCCTTTTTGAATTTACCGCCTGCAATGCGGCGGCATAAAATAGATTAGGCGGTACGGAGACCAAGGGCAAACGCTATGATGTACCGAACACCATTTCGGTCCCCAACTTGCCTATACAATTAGGAGTGACAGGCGATGTAGAGAAAGTCATGATCAGCTTCATAACCAACCCGTTCATCTACCATGAAGACCATCATCGCAGCTCTCGCCCTGTTCATCACCGGTGCGGCCATGGCCGGAGGTCCAAAGCCCGTCACTGACCTGAATGCCGCACTGGCCAAAGCCAAGGCGGAAGGGAAAATGCTGTTCGTTCAGATGGGCCGTGAGAACTGTGGCAACTGCCAGGCCCTGAAGGCAATGATCAAGAGCAACCAAGTGCGCCTGTCGGATTCGAAGTTCGTCTATGCCGATGTAAACGTGGATGACAGTGCGACGAACCGACTCTTCTCCGCGAAGTTCGATGTGAAAGGCAATGTGCTGCCCTTCGTTGCCATTGCCTCCCCAGACGGCACGAAGCTAGTAGGCCGTTCTGGCTATGGAAGCGCCAAGGAATTCGACGACCTGATCCGCGAGGCGGGCAAGCAGTCGAGAAAGCCCGCCGCAGTGGAAAAGAAGTGACTCGCGGGAGGCTGGCTTCTGATCGATAGACATAGGCGCGGAGGCATGCGCTGCCGCCGTCTTCCTCCGCATGTCTGTTCTTGATCGCCTCTTCTCGATCCCTTTTGTCCGCAAGGCCGTCTGGCAGCTGTGGTATCCGTTCCTGACACGCCGGCTCAAAGGGGAAGAAGTGTTGTTTTTGAACTACGCTTATGAGGCCGCACCTCATGTGGCGTTGACGCTGGCACCGGAGGACGAGCCCAACCGCGCTTGTATCCAGTTGTATCATCACGTCGCATCTCAGGCGAACCTCCCGGGGAAAGACGTCCTGGAAGTGAGCTGTGGCCATGGCGGCGGCGCATCGTGGATCACGCGCACCATGCAGCCTGCGCGCTATACAGCACTCGACTTAAACCGCACAGGCGTTGAGTTCTGCCAGAAGCGCCATCGACTGGCTGGCTTAAATTTCGTGCAAGGCAACGCGCAGCATCTCCCCTTTGGGGATAACTCATTGGATGTTGTGATCAACATCGAAGCCTCCCACTGCTATCCAGATTTTGCCGGATTCCTGGCCGAAGTGGCCAGGGTGCTGAGGCCGGGCGGACATTTTCTCTACGCCGACTTTCGTTTTCGCGACGGCTTCGCCAGTTGGGAGCAAGCCATTGCTAGCGCTCCACTGGAAATGGCCCAGGCCCAAGACATTAGCGCGGATGTCCTTCGCGGCATGGATCGCAACGCAACCCGCAATCTTGCCTTGGTTCATCAGCGCCTGCCGAATCTCCTCCGCCCCATAGGCAGCGATTTCGCCGGTGTGCCGGGCTCCAGCGTCTATGAAGCTCTCCGAACTGGAGAGCTTTCCTATCGGTCCTGGTGCCTGCGCAAGGCTTGAATGCCGTCACTTCTTCGCGTCAGCTTCAGCGATGATCTTTTTCGCTTCGTCGGCGTCGATGGCATGCACGAAAATGTTGCGCCAGCGGAACTCGCCTCCGTGCGTTTGTAGCATGATCGGACCTTTAGCTGGCAGCGGCTTCGCTTTGTCCCAGTAGTTCTCCATCACATTGCCATCGACTACCAGCTTGCCATTGAGCCAGACCCAGGTACGGGCACCGATCTGACGGATACGGAAAGCGTTCCACTCCCCAAAGGGCTTATCGGCAACCACGAGCGGATCGCGGCCTGGAGTCTTCGGCGTGTTGTTGAAGAGGCCACCGGAGCCGAGACGTGGATGACGGTCAGGCTTCTTCTCATCATCGAGCTGGCTGATATCCCAAATCTGTACCTGCGGTGAACCTCGCAGAT
>JAQGPI010000351.1 GCA_028293175.1 Verrucomicrobiaceae bacterium
CATTGTCGCCGCCAGCGGAAAAAAGCTGCACGGTCACTCCCGCAAGGCCTCCTTCACCCACATCCTTGATGCCGTTGTTATTGACGTCGTTCCAAACGAGGTTGCCAATGCTAAACGTAGGCGGGCAGACGCCACCCTGGAACAAGGGCAGATGCACCTCGCCCCCTGCAACAAGGTCCTTCACCGCAACCGACCCTTCAATGGTGCTCGTGCTTGTAAGTGTGGCGTTAGGCGCCATGATCGAGCCATAGAAGATCTTGCTGAAGAGCAGCGTAGTAGCCTGCGGGAAATTCCACAGCAAGCGCGACCGCCAGGCCGGGGAAGCCAGATTGCCGATCATGGTGCCGGAGTTGCCATACCCAACGGCGCTGCCGGTCACGTTTATCACAATCCACGCGGGTTGCCTGCCGTTGAGATTTAGGTCGATCTGCTGCACGTTCGAATTGTTGAACAAGCTGGCGCCCGGCACGCTGAATACGGCAACGTCCGACGAAGTGAGCGCGCTATTGACAGTGAAAGTGGCGGTACCAGGGCTTGCCGGAATGGACACCGTGCTGTTTGTATTCAACGCCCTGTAGCTGGCAGATTCCGAGGCCATTTCACTGAACACGGAGGCGAAATCAAACGTTGGCGAAGTGAGTGTGGAGCCTCCCCCTTTGTACAGAACATTGCGCCCGTTGAGCTGCGACACAGACGGGATGTAAAAGCTGCCGTACTGCATGCCAATGTCGCCCCCCGAAACCACATTTCCCTGCACCAACAAGTTAGGCCTTGAACCGGTGCCGCCGACGGCACGCCCGGCGGTAAAAGCATTGGCACCAGTGATAGAGCCTGCCACGGCACGACCTTCAATGGCAGTGGAAGTTTGCAGACTATTGCTGGTGACAACGTTGTAGGTGGACAGAACGGAAGGGCAGGCCGAAGTGCTGAGGCTACCCACCACGCCCATTTCGTCCAAAAGAATGGAAGGTGGGGTCGCGCCGTTCATGCCGTTGAGATCAGCCCCGGTGTCGTGCCAGAAATACAGGTCAAAGAAAACGGTGCGAGCCTTGTACTGGGCAGTGGTGGCCTTGACTTTAGCATTGAGGCCGGTGGTAGCATTGGCATCCAGATCAAACCAGTAGCGACCGAACTGGTTCGCTCCTCGATACTCCGGATAGTAGATGGAAGTAACATCCTTCACATCGCTGTCCCAGCTTTGTAGCACCCCGTTGTTGTCCGTCCAGTAAGCATGCAATTGCCCCCAGCGCGGGCCGTTCACACCGGAGGAAGTCATGACATCCTTCGTCCATCGCAATCCGTCAAAGTAGAAGGCGCTCAGATCACCGCTCGCGTTGGCGTCCAGCTTCAGGCGGACCTGCAGCGCCACCTTCTCACCCTTGTTGGTTTGGCTCGTGGTCGGAATGCTCGACGTATTCGCTGTGGGCGAAACGGCAAAGCGTCCCGCTGAGCCCGTATTGAAATGCAGCAGACCGTCGCGCGTGCTGGAGTAGCTGGAAGAACCATGCCAGTTTGCAAAGCTTCGCATGGCTCCGGCCTTGGCAGCATTGACAGGCGTGCTGCTTGATGCACCGCTGCCGCCAGCGCTCAGGCCACCTGTGAGCCCGCTGGAGCCGTCGTAACCCCAGGTCACTTCCGTTACACTGGTATCCACCACCGCAGGCACATTCACCACAGTTGCACTGGAATCCGAATCAAACGTCCACTTGGCCAGATCCCGTCCCGCAGGCAAACCTGCGGGGGCAGCCACAATGTTCAGCGTATAAGCCTGGCTCTGGCTCAAGGCCGCGCCCGTCGCCGTAATAGAGAAGGATGAGGAACCGATGGTCGTGGGCGTGCCGGAAATCTCACCAGTGCTGGCATTGAGTGACAATCCCCCGGGGAGCGTGCCGGTCTTCGTCCAAGCCACACTGCCGCTGTAATTAACTACGCTGGGCTTCAGGCTATAGGCCTTGTTAACAGGCCAGTCGATAAGGCTGGAAGGGCTGATGGTCCAGCCTCCGGCGAGGCTATTGCACAGGATTTTCACATCATCTACGTAGATGGCGTTAGGCGTGGTGGAGGTGCCAAAGAAGTAAACTTCGAGCAGGCATTGCAGGCCTGCCAGTGAAGCAGGCAGTGCATCACCATTCTGGAACCGCGCGGTGGTCGGCCCGGTCCACGCCGTACCGCTGAGCGTGGCGGTGGAAGTGTAAGCGCGCTTGGTGACCGAGCCTTCCAACCACACGAGCACTGCGCGCATTTTTGTCGGCGCAGTGGACGGACGCTGATACTTCATGGCAATGCTCAAATTGCTCCAGTCGCCGTTGGCTTGAGCCCCCATGGTGAAGGAGCTTGAGAAGCTCTTGGCACTGCGTGGGACGAGACCAGAGCGCGTGCCATAAAAGGCGGTGTCTTCCGTGCCTGCCCAGGCGGTGCCTGCGGACAAATAAACTGGCGAGGTCGCACCCCGAGTGAGAGTGATTCCGCTATTGCCTTGAAGCGCGCTCGCAGTGTTAACGGCTGAGTGAACTAGCGAGGGATTCAAGGGGGCCGTCGAGCTGGTAAAATCCCATTCCAGAACGCTCACCGACTGCGCCCGCGCGAGTGCTCCCGACAGTAAAATAATTAGCGCCGCCAGTCTTCGAATACCATCCAACGTACCTACGAGGTGGGCACACGATTCTCCAGTCCGCGCCTTCCCTTGAGGAGGCCGAACTCGCGGAAAGGTGAGCATCTGTCAAGCAGGTTTCACAGTTTTGCGAGCTTTCTAGTTTATGAAAGCTATTGAACTTATATTCACAACTGCTACCGTCAATATTATTATTGTGAAACATACAGTAATTATTGTTTGAGCCTAGGTTTAGTCAGCCCCTGCTAAATTTGCTCATGGGCGTAGTAAATCGCTAGGCCACGATGTGTGTTGCAAAAAAGGAACAGCCCTGTCTAATCGGCGCTCTGCAATCCGACGGCTACGAAGGCCAAAAAGTTATCGCTAGCAACCGCCAAACCTGAGGCAGTTGTCGAGCGGCGGTGCAGCAGAGGAGCGTGTCGCCTCTTGCCGCCGCCTAATAGAGGCCGGGCGGAATAGCGCCCGGGTAGCCGTACCAAAGTTCAGCGCGGCAGCGGCGCCAGAAAGGCCGTCACGCGACCATTGACAAATTCTACGTAGCGGCCTTCAGCGGCCACATAGGTAACCACGGGCGCGCCATAGAAAGCGGGATCATAAAAGCCGCCGTAGAAACCCCGATGCCGCCCCCAATAGCCAACTCCAAAACCCATGCCATAGCCATATCCGTAGCCACCGGTGAACACAGGCCGGTAGGACTGATAGCCCCAGCGCTCAAAGGGCTTCCCTCCGCGCTTACCTACCGCCACACGGCCCGGCGCACCCCAAGCGAGATACACGGCATCCTTGCTCATGCCTTCCTCCACCTTGCCCATGTGCACTGCCTGCTTCTCCTTCTCACTCAGATGCGAGTACAGCCCGGGGTAATAAGAGACGCGGCGCTCGATGGGATTAACGCAACTGCTCAGCGTCATGGCGGCAGCCATGAGGAAAAGAGGGATTGTTTTCATGGTGAGTTCTGAAAATGAAGATGCGCCGCCGTTCATTGGGCTTTAGAAAACCGCGGTGGCCGCCCCAGAATCGCGTGTTGGCGCGAAACGCCATGCGGCCTCACTTGGGCGGTGTGGCAGGTACGGCTGGCGGGCTCGATGGAGGTGGGGAGGCGTCTTTGGAATCAGGAATCACGAGAGGCACGGCCACGGGCTGCTTGTTTTGCTTCGTCGCTTCGGTGGCCTTGTGAATCGCAGCCTTGGCATCATCTGCTGCTTTCTCGACGGCCGCTGGAAGCTTCTCTTTGGCGTTCATGGCAGCGGCCTTCACCGCTTCGCCTGCGGACTTAAGGGCCTCGCCGGTCTTTGCCGCAGCTTCCCTGGCCTTTGTCTTGGCTTCTTCGTCCTTGGCCTTGTCACAGGAACTCAGGGCTAGGGCCAGAATGGAAAACAAAATGAGTGGTGTCTTCATGGGAGATCAAAGGTGAAATGGAATAACATGTTTTACGGTTGGGAAAGCGGAGTAGTCGCGTCAAAGACAAAAGGCAAGTTTTGCGCCTTCATGAAGTCGCGTTCCTTCGCAAGGTACTTGTCCGCCAGTTTGCGGAAGCCGCCTTTCGCCCGATAGTCAGCGATGAATTCATTGATTGGAGTGCGCAGCTCATCGCCTTTGCGCAGGCCCACGGCCCACACCTCTGTCTGGATCAGCGAGAGCAAGGCTTTCGTGGTATCCAGATTGCTCAGATTGTAGTTCATCACTGATATTTGATCGTACACCCAGGCATCGGCGTTGCCATTGCCTACCTCCAGCACGCAGGCCGGATCACTGTCCAGTGCCACGATTTTAGCCTTTGGCAGATTGGCCCGTGCCCATTGCTCGCCAGTGGTGGCGATCTTCACCACCACAGTCCGCTGGCCTTCCTTGAGCTCTTCCGCGCTTTTTAAAGTGGAGTTTTTTCGGAGCAGGAGACAGATGCCGGTGGTTACATATGGATCGCTGAAATCCAGCGACTTGCGCCGCTCCTCATTGGCCGTCATTGAAGAAATGACGATATCCACGCTGCCTGTCTGCAACGCCGTGATCAGGCCGTCAAAAGCAATATTGCGGAACTCCACCGGCCTGCCTAAATGCGTGGCAAGTGCTTTGCCCATGTCGATGCTCACGCCCGCCAGTTCGCCATCCGCTCCCTTGAATTCAAACGGGGGGTAAGTTGCATCCGTGCCGATGACCAGAGGCTTTGTTCCCCCGCCCTCTTGCTTGGGCGAGCAGGCGC
>JAQGPI010000492.1 GCA_028293175.1 Verrucomicrobiaceae bacterium
CGCGCACCAGCAAGTAGTTGATCGCCACTTCTGAACGCAAATCAATAAGGAGCGCATCCCGCTGGGCGTCCACCGCCTCCTCAGTAGCCCGGGCCGCCTGGATCGAACGGCGCACACGACCAAAGAAATCCAGTTCATAAGAGGCGTCCAAAGCCAGGTCGTGAAGCTCGGAACTAGCGGCTCTGCCTGAAATTGAGCGTGCCTTGCTCTCCCGGGTGTTGGTATACCCGGCTTCGCTGGTCACCGTGGGATATAAGTCAAAACGCGCCTGCCGGAACAGCGCACGAGCTTCCTTTAGGCGCGCCTCCGCCACCTTCAAATCCAGGTTCCGTACTTCGGCATCACGGATCAAGCCGTTGAGCTGGGAATCGTGCAGCAGCCGCCACCATTCCGCCTCGACTTCAGCCGAAACCGTTCCTTCCGCCTTAGAGGCGAACTTGGCTGGCACATCAGTCGCAGGCTGGCTGTAACGAGGGCCGACCACGCAGCCGCTCAATAGCGCACAAGAGATAAGGAAGTAACGGGACATGAGTGAAGGGGAGGATCAAAAGAAGCGGGCCGGTTTCATCGGTGAGAAGTCATTACGGATACATGGCGCTATTACGTTCTGACTTTCCCTGACGGCGACATGAAACCGACGCAACCTTGCACATCCGACATAGCGGTTTCCACCACATGGGTACGGGAGAGCCAAGGCAGCGCCCGCGCTTCCTTTTTGAGACATCAGTGAATTTCCGGCTCGTCCGTATCCCCTCCGAACTGAAGGAAATCAAAGTCCGCCCCTTCGTTCGCCTGGGTCACGTGCTCGACATAGAGCTTTCCATAACCACGGGCGTAACGCGTAGGCTTGGGCTTCCACTCGGCGCGACGTATAGCCAGCTCTTCATCTGAAACGAGCACATCAATGCGGCGCGCCTTGAGGTCCAAGCAGATCGAGTCGCCGGTCTTCACCAGCGCTAGCGGCCCACCCACGGCGGATTCGGGAGCCACGTGCAGAACGCAAGTGCCATAGCTCGTGCCGCTCATGCGCGCATCGCTCACTCGCACCATGTCGCGCACGCCGAGTTTCAGCAGCTTCTTCGGCACCGGCAACATGCCCCATTCCGGCATGCCCGGGGCGCCCACAGGGCCGGCACTGCGCAGCACTAGCACGGTGTCCTTGGTGACATCCAAGTTGGGATCATCGAGACGCTTCTTGAGGTCGTTGTAATCATCAAACACCAGCGCGGGGCCTGTGTGCTGGAGCAGTGCCGTGTCGAGCACCGCTGCATGTTTGATCACTGCACCATTGGGGGCCAGGTTGCCATGCAACACCGTGGTGCCGCCATTGCTGGCGATGGCCGTGGCGGGAGTACGGATCACATCGGTATTGAAGTTCTCCGCATTCGCGATGTTCTCGCCGAGGGTGCGACTATTCACGGTGAGACACTCAGTATGCAGCAGTTCGCGCATGCCGTTAAGCAGGGCGCGCAGGCCGCCCGCCGCATAAAAGTCATCCATCAGGTACTTGCCGCTGGGTCGCAGATTGGCTAACAAGGGAGTGGATTGCGAAAGCTCATCAAAGCGCTCCAATGGAAGCTTAAAACCAAGACGGCCCGCCATGGCCACGAGATGCACGATGGCATTGGTGCTGCCTCCGAGCGCCATGTCCACCTTGATGGCATTGTCAAAGGAGTGAGCGGTAACGACATCCCGGGGCTTCAGATCGTTCCATACGTTTTCTACGGCTTGTCGGCCCGCTGCGGCGGCCATGCGGCTGTGCGCGGAATCGACGGCGGGAATGGAGGAAGCGCCCGGCAGCGTCATGCCCATCACTTCTGCCAACGCTGTCATCGTGCTGGCCGTGCCCATGGTCATGCAATGGCCGGGAGAGCGGGCGATGCCGTCTTCAATCTGGCACCAGGATTCATCGCTCAGATTGCCCGCGCGCTTCTCATCCCAGTATTTCCACACATCGCTGCCGCTGCCTAGTGTTTCACCATGCCAGAGGCCGCGAATCATCGGACCGCAAGGCATGTAAATGGACGGCAGATTCATGCTGAAGGCACCCATCAGCAGCGCCGGGGTGGACTTGTCGCAACCACCGAGCAGCACCGCGCCATCCAAGGGATTCGCCCGCAGCAGTTCCTCCACTTCCATGGCGAGGAAGTTGCGATGAAACATCGCGGTCGGCTTGGTATACATTTCGCCGGCCGACATCACCGGCACTTCCATAGGCAGACCGCCCGCCTGCAAGACACCGCGCTTCACCGCCTCCGCCGTCAGGCGCAGATGCATGTGGCAGGAATTGAGATCCGTCCAGGTGTTGAAGATGCCTATGACTGGCTTGCCCTGATAATCATTCTCGTCCAGCCCTGACTGTTTGGCGCGGGAACGGTGGCCAAAGGAGCGGAGTTCGTCCCGGCCGAACCAGCGCCAGGAACGGAGTTCTTCAGGTGTCTTGCGAGTGCTCATGCGCCGCTCCGTAGCGCGGCCCATGAGCAAGGTCAAAGGGCTTGAATTACTTCAAGCGCTGGATGTACACACCGCCCCACATATTGACCTGTAGGACGCCGGGCAACGGAGGCAGCGTAAAGGAACCAAAGCCGATCATGTAATCGGACCGATTCTGGACCGGTACATGTTTGTGGCCGAGGACAAATCCACCATAGGAACACTTGCGCGCCACCGGAGTCTGCGTGCCTACACCGGGTGGTGCATCGAGCAGTTCAAAGGTTCCAGAAAAGGTGCCGGTAGTAGCATTGACAGTAAGGGT
>JAQGPI010000517.1 GCA_028293175.1 Verrucomicrobiaceae bacterium
CATCCCGTGGCGAAGGACAAGATTCATGTGATCCCGCACGGCTACGAGCCGCTGGAAAAACTGCCGCCGCAGAGCCAAAATGTGGGCCAGCGGCCAATGGAAGCGATTCATGCGGGGTCGTTCATTCCCGATACACGCGAGCCGGATGTGCTGTTCCAAGGACTGGCGTTGCTCAATAAAAGAATGCCCCTCAAGGGCCTGCTCAAACTCACCTGCGTGGGCGCGGATACCACGCGCTATCAAGCGATGGCGGATGCGCTGGGCGTGAGCGAATTTGTCAGCCTGCGCGATTCCATTCCTTATCAAGAATGCCAGGACATGGTGGCGAACAGCGACCTCATGCTGGTGCTGGATACCCCCGGCCAGGGCGGCATCTACCTGCCCACGAAGCTGATCGAGTATCTGCCCTTCCACAAGCCGGTGCTGGGCGTGGCGGAGCAGGGCAGCGCGGTGCATCGCGTGCTCGAGCATTGCGCGCTGCATTACGCGGATCAGCACAGCGCGGAGGACATTGCGAATGTGTTCGAGGGCTTGCTCAAGCAATGGCAGAGCGGCATCTGGGGCGTATCCGACCTCACGCGCGAACGCGTGCTCGACTATCGCATTGATAAAGTGAATGAGAAACTGCATGAACTGCTCACTCAATTGAGCCAGTCACTCACTACTGCATGAAGCAACACCGCGTCCTCGTCCTGCTTGGCACCCGTCCCGAGGTGATCAAGCTCGCTCCCGTCATCATGGCCCTGCGGGCGCGTGCGGACCAGATAGAAACGGTGGTCTGCTCCACCGGCCAGCATCGCGAGATGTTCGATCAGGCTATGAACGGCTTTGGTTTGAAAGCGGACATCGACCTGGGCCTGATGACGCCGGGCCAGACGCTCGCCAGCATCACCAGCCAGGCATTTGCCGCCGTGGATAAGGTGATTGAACAAGTGCAGCCCACGGTGCTGATCGTGCAAGGCGACACCACCAGCGCCATGGTGGGCGCGATGTGCGGATTCTACCGTCGCATCAGTGTAGGACACGTTGAGGCCGGATTGCGCACCGGCGATATTCAATCGCCTTTCCCAGAAGAAGTGAACCGCTGCATCGTCGGCAAAATCGCCAGCCTGCACTTCGCGCCTACTCAACGCTCCGCTGATAATTTGCTGCGCGAAGGCGTGCCAGCGGCCAGCATTCACGTCACTGGCAATACTGTGGTCGATGCCCTGCGCTGGATGCGGGAGCGCCTGCCCAAAGAAGCGCCCGCCGAACTGCCCGAGCATGTCACTGCCGCCATCAGCCAGCATCGCTTGCTGCTTGTGACCGGTCATCGACGCGAGTCCTTCGGCGATGGCATTGCCAGCATTTGCAATTCGTTGCGTCAGCTAGCGGAAGAGTTCCCGGATACCTTCATCGTGTACCCCGTGCACCTGAATCCGAACGTGCAGCAGCCCGTGCGCGCCATCCTTTCCGATCACCCGCGCATCGCCCTCCTGCCGCCCGTGGCCTATGCAACGCTGCTCTGGCTGATGGAACGCGCCACGCTGATCCTTAGCGACAGCGGCGGCATCCAAGAAGAAGCCCCCAGCTTCGGCAAGCCCCTGCTCATCCTGCGCGACACCACCGAGCGCCCGGAAGTCGTCGATGCAGGATGCGCGCGACTCATTGGCACTACGCAGGAAGCCATTCTTTCCAACGCCCGCGCGCTGCTCTCGAATGCCGCTGCGTATGCCGAAATGACCGCGAAGCCGAACCCGTTCGGCGATGGCCGCGCGGCGGATCGGATTGTGGATGCGGTGATGGGGAGTTGAACCGGGATGATGTGCGCAGCACCGAGTAGCCCAGTTGCGCCGCAACTGGAATGGCTTCGAGTGGGTTTGTAGCTCGTTAACAATACAGAGCACACCAGTTGCGGCGCAACTGGGCTACTTGGCGCTCCCGCGTCCTTCCCGCGCACTCCTTGCTTGCCAATGCCTATGCTCTGCCCACAATGCCGCATGGGTAAGCTTCAAGACAAAATCGCAGTCGTCACCGGCGCAGGCCGTGGCATCGGGAAAGCCATCGCTGAACGTTTCGTCGCCGAAGGCGCGAAGGTGGCCATTGTCAGCCGTACCGAGGCCAACTCCAAGGCGGTGGCGGATGCGCTCAACGCCATTACTCCCGGCTCCGCCCGTCCTTACGCCGTCGATGTCGCCGATGGTGCCGCGGTAGCCGAGATGGGCAAGCTCATCCTCGCCGACTTCGGCAAGGTGGAGATCCTGGTGAACAATGCCGGCGTGACCCGCGACAACCTCCTGCTGCGCATGAGTGATGAAGAGTGGGACACTGTATTGAACACCAACCTGAAAGGCGCGTTCAACCTCGTGAAGGCTTTCCAGCGTTCCATCCTCAAGCAAAAGGGCGCGCGCATCATCAATATCGCCAGCGTGATCGGTGTGATCGGCAATGCCGGACAGGCCAACTACGCCGCCAGCAAGGCGGGCCTCATTGGCTTCACCAAATCCCTCGCCCGCGAGTTCGCTGGACGTGGCGTCACCGTCAATGCCGTCGCTCCCGGCTTCATCGCCACGGACATGACCGGCGTGCTGGATGACAAGGTGAAAGAAGCCATCCTGACCAAGATCCCCCTGGGCAGCATGGGCACCGGTGAAGATATCGCCGGAGCCGTCGCCTTCCTGGCGAGCGAAGAAGGCCGCTACATCACCGGCCAAGTGCTCAAGGTCGATGGGGGCATGGTGATTTAAGAAGTGGCGGGGGCATCCTTGCCCCTTTCAAAAACAAGGTGGGGTGCTCTCCCTCATCGCACAAAAAGACCCTCCAAGAAGCCTTGGAGGGTCTGTGCGGTCTTGGGGTGGGTAATCTTACTTCTTCTGCGCGTCTACACCGGCCTTGGCGGCATCTGCGGCGGCATCGGCCTTCTTCTTGTCGGCATCGAGCTGTGCCTGGACAGCATCCTTGTTGGCTTCGATGACGGCTTTGTTGGCGTCAACATTGGCGCTAGCCTGCTTCTTGGCTACGCTGGCGGCGTCATCCACCGCATCCTTCTTTCGGTCGATGGCTTCCTTGGTGGCGTCGCGGTCGGCATTGATGGCAGCTTTCTTTTCGTCGCAGGCAGTGATGACAACGGCGGAGAGAGCGAGGAGGACCAGTTTCGTATGTTTCATAATGTTGTTAGGGTTAGACGTGAACATGATGGCGAGGTTTTGACCTTGTTCCTATGGGGTATAACCCTCATGTACCCAAAGTGCGTGCGGCGTTAGCCGTATCCGGTGAAAGTCCAGCCCTGAGGAAGGCTCTATGCCTGCTCCTCATTGGTTAAGGCTGAAACCACTTTCTTTAGATCCGTGCGCCCATCAGCACCTTCATCACATCATCCATCGTCACCCAGCCGGTGATCTTGCCGCTGGCATCGTCCACGAGCGATGCAACTTCCTCCTTTTCCAGAAACAGGGCTAACAATTGCGTTAGCGATGTCTTGCCGTCCACCCTCAACGCCGGGCGGATTAAGGAGGTCCAGTCGATCTGCGCGCCCTCGGTAAGGTTCTGCACAAAGAGTTCGCGGACCCGGACATAGCCTTCGATCTGGTCGAGCGAGCCATCCCTGCTCACGGGGTAGCTGCGATGCAGCTTCGGCCCCACGGCGACCACGTTTTCCAACAAGGATTTGCGCCGGTCGAACAAACGAACGGCCTCGCTCGGCACCATCGCCGTCTTCACCCGGCGGGCGGAAAGCGTCGCCGCATGGATCATGATGATCTCCTCACGACTGTGCAGCAGTTGCTCGGCCTTGGCCGATTGCACCAGCGTGATGATGTCCATGATCTGCTCGCTGGAGGTCTTCTTGCTCTTCGTGCTCGACTTCAGCCGCTCGCAAAATTTGTCCATGAGAAGCACTACGGGATGGCAGGTGCGCAGCATCCAGGTGAGCGGGGTGATGAGGTGCGGCGCAAGGCGTTCCGCATGATGCACCCCGATGATCTTTGGCACCATTTCGGTGCCAAAGAGCACGGTAAGCGTGATGACCACGGAGAATAGCCACAGCCATTCGTCGCCGAAGACCTGCGAGAACATCGCGCCCGCGCAGGTAGCCAGCCCGGTGTTCGCCAACGTGCTGTACACCAGAATGGCGGAGATCGGCCGCTCGATGTGATTGCGCATCGCCAGCCAGCGTCCGGCGGTGCCCGCCCCGCCGCCATCCTTCTTTTGCTGAAGCTTCAGCGCCAGCGGATTGAGGCTGAGCAGCACGGCCTCCGTCAAGGAACAGACGAAGGAGACAACCAGGACCGTGACGCAGGTGACGATGAAAAGAACGAGCATGCAGAGGTGGCTTCAAGCGCATGAGGCGCGCCAAGATCATGCCTCATGCAGCCGCCAGAGCAAGATGACGATGACGGCCCTGCGCCCGGCTGCGCTGTAGGAGCGCGGAACGGACGCCGCTTTCGCGGTGACGGCGGATCAGCGCATGCAAGGTGCGCGGCTGGAGCTGCAGCAGCAGCGCGACATCATCCACGCGCTCGCCTTCATCCAGAAGGAGAAGGGCCTGGGCGCGCTTGCGCACAATATCGGCTACGGCATTGGATGAAGAGACATACTCAACCAGCGAACGCTGGTCGGAATCAAGGCCGAGGAAAGGAAGCTGACGGGGAAGCAGATAAATAGGAAAACTGGATTTCATGATCGCAAAAAAGGCATGTTGTGATGAACCGAAGGCCGAAGCCACCAAGGCTTC
>JAQGPI010000362.1 GCA_028293175.1 Verrucomicrobiaceae bacterium
GGTGCGAAATTTGTAGTGGGCCGCCGCCCCTGACAAAATTGACGGTTGAAGATTTTGGTTTCGCCAAGACCTGTGTGTTTCTGCTATAACCAGCATCTTCCTGTCCTACCATTCCCTCCCGACGATCATCTATGACGCGACTTCGAGGTCTTGTGCGCCGCCCCAACATTGCCCTGCTCACGGTGGCAGTTGTTGTGGCTGCCACCTTGCAGGTCCGT
Organism: Verrucomicrobiaceae bacterium; assembly: GCA_028293175.1. Classification (GTDB taxonomy): domain Bacteria; phylum Verrucomicrobiota; class Verrucomicrobiia; order Verrucomicrobiales; family Verrucomicrobiaceae; genus CAINXC01. The sequence goes on from JAQGPI010000362.1 coordinate 219, forward strand.
GCGGGTGCTGGCGGAGCGCCGGGTGCGCCATCGGGCATCGCGGAGCGAGAGATCGCCCGCCGCATGGCGCGGATGGAGGATGCGCACCAAGCCGTGGAGAGGGGAGACAAGCTGTTTTCAGAAAACGATTTCGAAGGAGCACTGGCTCAATACCGTTCTGCTCTTGAAACCATTCCCGTTGCTCCAGCCACCATAGACTGGCGCAAGCTGGTGGAGACGAAATACGCAGATGCCTGCGTTGCGCTCGCGGGTGAACGTGCCAAAACGGGTCGTTACAAGGACGCACAGGAGCTGATCAAGGAGGCGCTGGAGACCTTTCCTGGACATCGCGGTGCGGAAACTTTAGAGAAACGCCTGGGTGATCCCGACCGTTATCCGCCTGCCCTGAGTGCCGAGCACGTCAAGAAGGTGCAGGACGTGGAGCGCAGCTTGCAGAAGGCCAATTCTTATCAGGACCTTGGGCAGTACGACTATTCTCTCAAAGAGTTCCAGGAAGCTTTGCGCGGAGATCCATACAATACCGCCGCCCGCCGTGGCATGGAGCGGGTGGAACAACGCAAAAGCCAGTACATGCAGTCGGCGCGGGACCACCGCCGTGCGGCCATGATCGACCAAGTGGACGCCACATGGGAGCAGCAGGTGCCGGCGAAGATCGTTCAAGTCACCGTCGAGACGGGCGAGACTTCGAAGAACGCCAGCATGTACTTGTTCCAGAAGATGAAGAGCATCCGGTTTCCTCACGTGAGCTTTAACGGGGCCACGATTGATGAAGCGGTAGAGTACCTGCGTGTAAAGAGCCGCGACCTGGACAACACTGCCGATCCTACCCAGCGCGGTGTGAACATCATTCTCAAGGGCGGCGACGCTCCTTCGACGGCTCAGATCTCACTCGATCTGAAGGATGTGCCAATGGAGGAAGCCTTGCGCTACATTACGGAATTGGCTGGCATGAAGTTCAAGGTGGAGCCCTTCGCTGTGCTGGTTATCCCCGTCACCGAAAACAACCAGGAAATGGTCACCCGCGTGTACAAAGTGCCAGCAGACTTCCTGACCATCGCGGAAGGTGGTGCGGATAACGCTGCTCCCGCGACGGCTGCGGCTGATCCTTTTGCTACAAAACCGGCAGCCGACACGGGTGGCAGCAGGATGCTAAGCAAAAAAACCGCCGTCCGTGTCCTTACCGACAATGGCATTCCGTTTCCAGAGGGTGCTTCGGCGGTGTTCAACCCGATCTCGTCTCAGCTTGTGGTGCGCAATACCACCGCCAATCTCGACATGGTGGAGAGCTATGTTGATTCCATTGCCAACAAGACCCCTAAACAGGTGTACATCACCACCAAGTTTGTTGAAGTCTCGCAGAAGAATACCAGCGAACTGGGTTTTGACTGGCTGCTCGGCTCCTTCAATCTTCCTGGTACCAACAGGACGTTTGGCACCGGCGGTACTGTCGGCAATTCCACCAACGGCCCTATCGTTGATGCAGATGGCAACACGCCTTTTCCTTTCACCGCTCCTGGTCCCGGCGGTACGCCGATAGGGGGCAGTCCGGTCAGCCGTGGCCTGCGCTTTGGCACGGCGGCGATCACCCCCAATAGCGTCGACTCTCTTTTGGCCCCCAGGGCGCAAGCGGGCGTCACCCCTGGCACCTTTGCCGTTTCAGGAGTGCTTACCGATCCGCAATTTCAGGTGGTCGTGCGCGCCCTCGATCAAAAGAAGGGGGTGGACCTCATGAGCGCCCCAAGCGTCACCACGAAGAGCGGTGTACCCGCAAAGATTGAAGTGGTGCGCGAGTTCTTGTATCCCACCGAGTTCGATCCGCCGCAAATTCCCCAGAATTTCAGCGGCGGAAACGCTGGCACAAGCATCCTCGGTGCCGCAGGAGGCGGCACCAACGGCTCCTTCCCTGTGACGCCCACCACGCCGACCTCTTTCCAGGCTAGGAACGTTGGTGTCAGCATGAGCGTTGAGCCGACCGTAGGACCTGATGGCTACACCATTGATTTGGTAATGTCTCCCGAGGTGACTGAATTTGAAGGATTCATCAATTATGGCACGCCTATCGTGACCACCAGCACGGATGCCTTGGGCAACCCTTCCACCATTACCTTGACTGAAAACCGCATTCCGCAGCCGGTGTTCTCCACCCGCAGGGTCAATACTTCCGTAACTGTATGGGATGGCCAGACTGTGGCCATGGGCGGGCTGCTGCGCGAGGATGTACAGAGTGTGAATGACAAGGTGCCTCTTCTGGGCGATCTGCCCTTCATTGGCCGCTTGTTCCAGACCAAGGCGGAGGATCACTTCAAGCATAACCTCATGGTGTTTGTTACAGCTAAGCTGCTTGATCCTTCCGGACAGGCTGTACGGCAGCAGGCACCGGCGGTCGTTGTCGAGGAATCTACGGTAGATTCGATCCGGGCCGCTCCTCTTGGTGGCGGTTTGCTGCCCGCACCACAGATTCCTGCCGCAAATCCGTAGGATTTTGGGTGAGCAGTTGAGGCTGACCGCTCATTCATTTTTCATTGGAATCGGCATTAGCAGGCGGTACATGCCAGTGATGAAGAAATGGATCGTGACAGGTGGCATAGGCACCGGGAAGTCGAGTTTTTGCCAGACCTTGAAGCGTCTCATGCCCGAACTGGTGCTTTTTTCCAGTGATGACGCCGTGCATCAGGCTTACGAGTTACCGGAGGTGCGCAACCGGATCGCCGCCGCTCTTGGGATCAAGCAGATGCCGGGAAGCAACCCCGAGGCATTTCGGGCAAAGGTGCGGGAAGCGGTGATCGAGGCCCCCGCAGCCCGCAAGCGCCTGGAACAGATTTTGCATCCGCATGTATGGACAGAGCTTAAAAAGCTGGAGACCTCACCGACCGAGTGGGGGGGCAAGGTTTTGGTTGCGGAAGTGCCGCTCT
>JAQGPI010000655.1 GCA_028293175.1 Verrucomicrobiaceae bacterium
GGCTGCAAGTTCAGAGTGTTGTCGGCAAGGTTCAGGGTAGGGGTACCGGTGGTGCCAAAACGCAACTCGGACTGGTCGCTTAGGATGTTCTGGAAAATGTATTCTCCGTTCACGGCGATGCCGCCTAGCATGAGCGTGCCATTAGCAATGCCGGTATAACCGGAATTGGTATTTTTGCCGGTCATGATGAGCGTGCCACTTCCGGTCTTGTTAAAGTCCCCCTGGCCTGTCAGAGCGCTGTTCAGCACACCTACTTTGACAAACCCAAAAGTGTCGGACGCAGGATCTTTTGTCGCATTATTGACCAAGACACCAGCTCCACCGGTCCTGCCCGCACCCAGCACTTGCACCACGAATGAGGGGATCAAAATGCCGCTACCTAGAGTAATCTTCATCCCCGCGGTGAGGTCCGTCGTGTACGGCTCGCCGAAATTCACCAATTCTCGCGAACCACCGGCAAGGGTCGCCTTCGCTGTGATAGGAGCTGAATCGACGTAGTTGACCGTAAGAGTAGCGCCGCTTCCAATCGCCACCGAGGAACCACCGGCACCGGTGAGGCCAGCCAGAGCTTGATCACTGTTTACTGTGAGGGACGCGCCGGGGAGCGACAGATCCGCTTTTACGGCGCTGTTAAGCGTACCACCCGCAGGATTAGCTAGCACCAATCCACCGCCAAGAATATTGAGCGCACCAGGGAAGGTGTTGGTACCTGAAAGAGTGAGTGTGCCACCGCCAACCTTGGTGAGACCTGCGGAACCGGAACCCAGGATATTGCCGGAAAGCGCACCCGCAGGAGTGAGATTATTGCCGCCCACCGTCAACTGGCCATCAGCACCAAGCAGCACATTACCAGCTCCTTCAAGTGACCCAATGGTTTCCGAACGACCATTCAGGTTCAGTGCGCCGCTCTGGATCACTACGGCTGCCTTGTCACCAATCAAACCGTTGACGTTGGCGAACTGAGGAGAGGGCAGCAAGCTCACCGTGCCACCGCCGATGGTAAAGGTGCCCTGGAAACTTTGCGGGGCTACAATGTTCATGTCAGCACTGCCTGCCTTGGTAAAGCTGCCAGCACCCGTGATATTGGTAGCCAATGTGATGGGCGACGCGCTGGAATCGGTGGAGGTGAACACCTTGCCTGCAGCCACCAAGATCCTCGTATCCAAAGCACCAGTCAGCGAGCCCCAGGTCTGGGATTCATTCATTACCACCGTAGCTCCTGCACCGTTCAGACTCAGCGGCGTGCTGGCGGGCGTGGCACCTGCGGCAATGCCAAGCGTCACGGTCGCGCCATTGTTCAATGTGAGGGAAGTGAAGCCGGTGTTGCTGCCCGTCATCACGAAGTTACCGCCATTGAGCGTGATTGCACCTGTGTAGGTGTTCGTGCCGCCCATTGGCACCACACCAGAGGCTGCGCCCGGTGCGTTAAGGACAAGATTGCCTGTGAACGAATTGTTACCTGGCAGCGATAGATTGCCCATCGCGGTGCTCAGCGTGGTAGGACCGCCGAAGATGTTGTTGCCTCCAAACAACAGGTTGCCTCTGTTGGTCACCGCATTCACACCCGCACTGAAAGTGTTGGTGGTGATGCCCACGAAAGGCGTGGTGGCGGTGGCCAGAATCGGGCCCGAACCCACGGAGAGGCTGGCGTTGTCATAGGTGCCGCTGATGCCTGACACACTCACCAAACCGCCAAACACGTTGTTGCCAGGCAGGGTCAGGCTGCCGAAATTGCTCACGGATGTGGTGCCGGAAACTCCGCCTATGCCAGTGCTGTTGACCGTCATCGTGGCATAATTCGCCACCGAGATGTTGCCGGTGATGTTCAGCGTGTTTGCCAAATTGTTTGCCGTCAGGCTGCCGTTGGCATTCGTCCCTCCGCCGCCTAAGCTGATGCTGCTGCTGAAGGCATTGATGCCGGACATGGTCAGCAGCAAGGAATTGTTGATGGTCAGCGGGCCATTCAGCGTGTTATTGCCAGCCATGGTCAGGCTTCCCACGTTGTTGAACGTGAGGCCCGTGCCGCCGAAAGTGTTGTTACCATTCAGGCCGCCCACGGTGGCCTTCTGTGCAATGCTCAGGCCCGCGAAGGTGTTGTTGCCGTTGTCGGTGAAGTTTGCGTAGTTATTGATCGCCACCGCCTGCTCAAAGGTGTTGTTGCCCGATGCGGTGAGCGTCTGGTTCGAGAGGGTTGCTGAAGCAGGCAGCGAAATCACGATGGAATTGACGCTCGTAATGTCGCTGATCGTAGCGCCCAGAGGCACGCCTGGGCTAACAAATGACATGCCTTTGGTAAGACCTAGAGTGCTAGAAACACTTACAATCTGGCTGCCCACCGTCGTACCTACCACCGGGATGAACGTATAAGTCTGGCCGGTTTGCGCCGAGGTAGCATCGGCGGACATCGTGAAGGTGGTACCAGAGTTAATCTGGGTGATCGTAGCCCCACCCGGAATGCCTGTACCAGTGAGCTGCATGCCAACCGCCAACTGGCTCGTGTTGGTGACAGTAACCAGCCTCGGATTGGTAGGGGTGGTGGTGGCACCGCCGCCGATCGTGAACGCGCCGTTCGTCGTAGCACCTACCGTCAAGCTGCCTGAATTCACCGTCACGGGACCTTTGAACGTGGAGGGATTCACGGCATTGCCTACGGCCAGGGCAAAGGCCACATCGGCATTGTTGCTGTTGAGCACCAACGGGCCGTTAAAGACGTTCGCACCGGTCAGATTGGCTCCGCCGCTGTGATTGAAAATCGCTCCATCCGTACCGTTAGGCGTGGTCCCAAAGACATTATTGCCAGTTGAGCTATTGAAGAAGCCGGTGTTGTCCACCAAGACGCCTTTGGCATAGATATTGTTGGTGTTTGAGGTGAAAGCCCCCTGGTTGTTTACCGTTAACAACTGGTCAAAAGTGCTGCCGAAGGCCGCTGTCAGGCTCACACCTGAAGAAGAACCCGTGGCGGTCATGCCGCCAGCAAGGGTAAAATGTGTGGAGTCTGTCACGGCCAGAACCGTGGCCCCCACAGGGATGTTCGGCCCCGTCACCCCCATGCCCGCTACCAGACCTGACGTACTTGCAACAGTAACCGAATTACTGCCCGTCACGG
>JAQGPI010000546.1 GCA_028293175.1 Verrucomicrobiaceae bacterium
GCTGCGCGACATGCCCGCAGCTCCCAGCGCCACACTGGCCTTGTTGGATGAAGCAGTGGCAGGCGCGAAAGAAAAAGATCGCATCCTGCATGTCAATGAAGCCGCCGAACGCAGCGGTGTTCACCCTGGCATGACGGCTACGCAAGGCCAGGCGCGCTGCCCACGCATTGTATTCCTGCATCGCGATCCAGCGAGCGAAGCCTCTGCTCAACAGTTACTGCTGGATAGCGCGCTGCAATGGACGCCGGATTACGAATCCACTGCGCCGGGCATTTGCGTAATGGACCTGGATCATCTGCGGGACATGGAGGGCAAGGAAGAAACCTGCGGCCACAGCCTGCATGAACAGCTCATCGATCAAAAACTCGATGCACGCGTGGGCTTCGCCATGAATGTCGATCTGGCCATTCTTGCAGCACAAGCGGCCACTCCAGTGCTGGTACTGCGCAATGATCAGGAAGCGGCCGCCTTTCTGCACGGCCTGTCGATCACAGCGCTGCGACCTTCCCCAGAGGTCCTCGACATCTTGAAGCTATGGGGCATCAGCACGCTAGGCGCCCTCGTCAAACTGCCGCGCTCAGCGGTCACAGCGCGTCTCGGCAAAGAGGGCCTCTTGTTATGGGATATGGCGGCAGGCGGGCGCGAGCGCTTGCTCAAGCTGGTGCGCCCGCCCATTGATTACAAGGAAGAGCAAGACCTTGAGTACTCCCTGGAGAGCCTCAATCCCATGCTCTTCCTGCTGCGACGCATGCTTCAGCGTCTTTGCTGCCGGTTGTCATCTGCTTGGATGGTCGCGGCTTCCATGGTGCTCACCATGCGCTTCGCGGATGAGAACACCCACAGCCGCGAGCTGAAAATAGCAGAGCCTACGCGCGATGAAGAACTGCTCGTTCGCGTGCTGCACACCCATTTGGAAAGCCTCAATGCGAGTGCTCCCATCATACACCTGTCACTGGAAATCAAACCGGCGCGGCCCGCAGGCAATCAAGCGAATTTGTTTGAGCGCGCTCTGCGTGATCCCAATCGCTTCGCTGAAACCCTGGCGCGGCTGGAGGCCCTGCTGGGCATAGGCCGCGTGGGCAAGGCTCGTCTGCTTCCCAGTCGCCGAATTGATGCCTTCAACGTGGTGGGATTTGCGTCACCCCCATCTCCGCCATTATTAAATAATGATACACTGCCTCACGGCCTGCCGCTGCGCCGGTTGCGTCCGGCGGCGACCGTGCAGGTGATGCTCGTAGCTGGGAAACCTGCCAGCTTTGTACAAGGCCGCCAGCATTACGAGGTCCGTGATGCCGAAGGCCCCTGGCTTCTTTCCGGCAACTGGTGGGATCTCGGCAAGACCTGGGAAAAGGAAGTATGGGCCGTACAAACCAGGGACGGTGTCCTATACCAGCTCGCAAACCAGAACGACCGATGGGTATTGGAGGGCCTGCTGGGGTGAGCCATGGCCTTTGCCGAACTGCATGCGCGCAGCGCCTTCAGCTTCCTGCGCGGTTCTTCAGCGCCGGAGGAAATGGTTCGCCGCGCCGCCGAACTGGGCATGAGCCACATCGCCATCACTGACCGCGACGGCGTTTACGGCTCAGCCCGTGCGCATTTCAAGGCCAAGGAACTCGGCATCCGTTCCATTGTAGGCGCGGAGCTGACTATGGAGGACGGTGGCGTGCAACCCGTGCTGGTGGCCACCCGCACGGGTTATCAAAACCTGTGCAAACTCATTACAGAGGCCAAGCTGCGCTCACCCAAAAACCAAAGTCGCATCGCCTGGCAAGAACTTGAAGAGCACGCGGAAGGCATCATTGCCCTCGGCGGTGATGAGGAGTCGCCGCTTCATCTCGCCATGGCCCGCGATGCGTCTTCAGCACCCGCTGTCGTGGAAACGCTCAAACGCATCTTCGGTAAGGACAAGGTCTTCCTCGAATTGCAGCGTCATCGGGTCAAAGGCGAGACGTGGCGAAATCGGAGGATCATTGAACTGGCCGAGCACTCAGCCCTGCCTCTCATCGCCAGCAACGGTGCCTGCTATCATGAGCCTGGGCGCCGCATGCTGCATGATGCCTTCACCGCCCTGCGCCATCACACGCATCTGGACAACGCTGGCCTGCTGCTAGCCGCCAATTCCGAGCGTCATCTCAAGTCAGAAAAGGAAATGCGCTCCCTGTTTCGTGATTTGCCGCACATCATCGACAACACCTTGCGCGTGGTGGACCGTATCGATTACTCGCTGGAAAACCTTGGCTACGAGTTTCCCTCTTATGCCATGCCTGACGGTGGTACGCAGGAGCACTTTTTGAGAGAAGTCGCTTTGAGTGGCATGAAGGATCGTTACGGCAGCCGCCCGAATAAGAAGGCTTACCGTCAACTCGACAAAGAGCTGAAGTTGATCACTAGGCTTGGGTTCAGCGGTTACTTCCTTGTCGTGTGGGATTTGGTTCGTTACACCAAAAGCCAGGGTATCTTAATTCAGGGGCGGGGCAGTGCAGCCAATAGCGTTGTGTGCTATTGCCTTGGAATTACCAATGCAGATCCCATTAAGTACAAGCTACTGTTCGAGCGTTTCTTGAGTGAAGGACGAAATGGCAATGATGACCGCAAAACTTGGCCCGACATTGATCTCGATCTACCTAGCGGCGACCGTCGCGAAAGCATCATCCAAGAACTGTACAGACGTTTTAAACCATACGGCGCAGCGATGACGGCCAATGTCATCACCTATCGGGGACGCAGCGCCATGCGCGAAATGAGCAAGGTGCTGAATCTGCCGGAAGATGTGATTTCACGCTTCACGGACATGTATCCGCATGGCGACTTCCCGCATACCATGGAACTGAACGCGCAGCTTGATCAGGCGGGCATGTCCTTGAAACACCCGCGTCTGCCAGCTCTTACCCAACTGCTCCTTATGGCGAAAGGCCTGCCCCGCCATCTCGGCCAGCATTGTGGCGGCATGGTGCTATGCACCCCAGGATTGAACACCATGGTGCCGCTGGAAAACGCCGCCATGCCTGATCGCAAAGTGGTGCAATGGGACAAGGATGATTGCGAAGACCTAGGCATCATCAAAGTGGATCTGCTCGGCCTGGGCATGATGGCGGCGATTGAAGACACGATGGCCATCTGCAAGCAGCGCGGTCGACCCTTTGATTTGGCCTCCATGCCAAAAGATGATGCAGCCACTTATGAAATGATGCAGACGGCAGATACTATTGGCGTCTTCCAAATCGAAAGCCGGGCCCAGATGGCCACGTTGCCGCGCATGAAACCCACATGCTTTTATGATGTGGTCATCGAGGTGGCTATCATCCGCCCCGGCCCCATCGTCGGCAAGCTGGTGCATCCCTATCTCAACCGCCGCAGCGGCAAGGAAAAGGTGGAGTATATCGCAGAGGTTTTCAGACCCACGCTTGAACGCACCCTGGGCGTGCCCTTGTTCCAGGAACAGGTCTTAAGGATGGCCATGGACATCGCTGGCTTCAGCGGCAGCGAGGCCGAGGAGCTGCGCCGGGCCATGAGCTTCCATCGCTCCGAGGAGCGCATGAAGAAGGTCATGGCAAAGCTACGCGCGGGGATGGATCGCAAAGGTGTTGCTATTGACATACAAGAACGCGTTGTCGCAGCTATCAAATCCTTTGCGCTGTATGGCTTCCCCGAGTCGCACGCCATCAGCTTTGCCATCCTGGCCTACGCCAGCGTGTGGATGAAGGTTCACCGTGCCGTGGAGTTCTATGCCGCTCTGCTCAACAACCAGCCCATGGGCTTTTACTCCAGCGCGACCCTGGTCCGTGATGCGAAGACGCACGGTCTCAAGGTCAAGCCCGTGTGCATCGTGCAATCCGAGGTGCTCTGCATAGTGGAAAGCGATACGGAACTGCGCCTGGGTTTCAACCAGCTCAATGGCATGAACACGGTTTCGCAGCAGCGCATTCTGGATGAACGCAATTCCCGTGCCTGGAGCAGCCTTGATGACTTCCGCCAGCGCTGCCAGCTAACCAAGGTCGAACTTCGCACCCTTGCTCGCTCGGGTGCGCTCAATGCTTTGGGCTATCATCGTCGTAGTGCCTTGTGGGAAGTGGAGGAAACCGTGGAGCCAGACCTATTCACTCCCTTTGCTTGCATCAAGCCCTCGCCCCTCCCATCAATGTCGCCGATGGAGCGGCTGGAGGCGGACTACAAGGCCGTGAACCTCACCACCGGCCAGCATCCCATGGGCTATATGCGCGATGAGGTGCCGCATCTCACTCCTGCTCGCGATCTCCCGTTCATGCGCCATGGTCAGTGCGTCAGCATCGGTGGGCAGGTCATCTGTCGTCAGCGTCCTGGCACGGCCAAAGGGCATGTGTTTGTCAGCCTCGAAGACGAGACCGGCATTGCCAATGCCTTCGTTCATTCGAAGTTATTCGAAGCCAACCGACTTGTCATTACCCAGGAGCCGTTTTTGCAAATTCACGGGCGTATGCAGATCCAGGAAGATGTCATCTCCATCTATGCACTGAAGATCGAAGCATTGCGCTTCGATGCTGCGCTAGGCTCACAGTCTCACGACTTCCATTGATACGGTGAATCACACCATATCCAATCCTCGCATCGTGGTCGTGCCGCTGGCGAAGCCGCCTGCCCCAATACCCAGGCGCTGCAGAAGTGACACGTGCAAGTTGGTGAGCGGATAATTCTTCTTGGCATCGAAAGCGAGGTGCTGACCGTGCTTGAAGCCGCCTCCGGCAAGCAGCGCTGGCAGGTTGTCATTGGAATGGGCATTGGCGCTGCCCATGTTGGTGCCATAAAGCACGGCGGTGCGATCAAGCAAAGTGCTGCCCTGCTCAGACACGCCACGCAGCCCCGTCAGGAAACCGGCAAGATCATGAAACTGAGCCGCTTCGATGAGCCGTAGCTCACCCACCTTCTCCTCGCGATGACCGTGATGCGTGAGTTCGTGCGTATTGGATTTCACACCCGGAATCGTGCGTGGTGTGATGCTGCCCACGCTGGCGGCAATGGTGACAATGCGTGTGCTGTCAGTCTCAAGCGCGAGGCGCACCAGATCGAACATGACACGGTTGTTCTTTGGTAGATCGTTTCGATCACTGATTTCATCCGGCTTGGGTGCATCAACCTTCGCCTTCGGCTTGCCGATCCAGCCTTCCGCCGTGGCGAGACGATGTTCCAGTTCACGCACGCTGGTGAAGTACTGGTCCAGTCGTTCGCGGTCCGCTGCACCTACCCCGCGTTCCAATCGACGAGCCTTTTCACGCAAGCTGTCGAGTAGGCTACGATCATCCTTCAGGCGCTGCACAGCAGTGGCCTTGGCCTGTGGCGTGTCCTCAACGAAAAGCTGCTGATACAGCTTCACCGGGCTAATCACCGGTGGAATCATCGAGCCGCTGCGAGTCCATGAAAGGCTCAGGTTTTCTGAGCCAATCATAAGCGAGAGCGAAGCGAGTCGTGTATCTCCCCCTACCTTCTCAGCCATCACTTGATCGAGCGAAATGCTGTTACGGAAAGTGCCCCGACTGGCTCCAGGCGCGCCAGTGAGGAAGGATTTTTCCGAAGCATGACCACCATCCACTCCCGGCAGTGACACCCCGGAAAAAACCGTCATGTCCGCACGATGATCCTTGAGGATGTCCAGATATGGCGTGCTCTCATAATCGCGCCCGGCGGTCATAGGGAAGAAGAACTCCGGCATGATGCCCATGTTCGTCATCATGCCGACAAAGCGGCGAGGCTGAGCCGGTGTGGCAGCTCCCAGCCGAGGAAGCATGGCCTCAAGGAAAGGCAGCGCAAGCAAGGTGCCCGAAGCACGGAGAAAGGCGCGGCGATCAAGCGGAGTACGAAGACTTACATTCATTAGACGGCAAAAGGGCTGATGGAGGATGACTCACTTCTTCAAAAACACATCACTGGCTATTACTTCGAGAAGCAGCGTTCGAAGACCATAGTTCTTGCCAGCGGCTTTCTTCACGATGCGATCCACCGCTGCGCGATCCGCAAAACCGGTCTCTGCGCCTGTCGCATAGGTTACAAGTTGGCTCGTGAAAGCGTCCGCGAGCCTTGCAGGATCAGCAGCGAGAAGAGAGCGGAGTTCGTTCACCTCCTTGAAGTTGCGACCATCAGGCATCTGGCCCGTGCAGTCCACGGCAGGGCCTGGATGATACTCGATGCGCTTGCCGTGAATGATCTTGCTTGTTTCTGCTGGCCCTCCGGCACCGGTGGCGCGGTAGTGATCGCGCCATTCGCCGACGACATCAAAGCTCTCCAGTGCGAAGCCATAACCATCCATCTTCTGATGGCAGCCCGCACAAGTGGCATTGCGTTTGTGCTTCGCGAGTTGCTCGCGGATCGTGGTCGTGCCACGCGTATCAGGCTCCACGCTGCCAGCGTCTGCAGGTGGTGGCGTGGGCACGATGCCCAGCACTTTGTCCATTACGAAGGCTCCGCGTTTTACAGGTGAAGTGGTCGTCCCATTCGCCGTTGTTTTGAGCACGGCCGCCATGGTGAGAAAGCCGCCGCGCGGACTGTCGGCGGGAAGTTTCACGCGTTGCAGATCCCAGCCATGCACATCCTTGATACCATACAGGTGGGCGAGCGGTTCATTGATGAAAGCAAAGTCGGACTTCACCAGATGCTTGATGTCCAAGTCGTTGAGCAGCAATTCGGTAAAGTAGGCCCGAGCTTCCTTGAGCATGGCCTCTTGCAGCCAGGGCATGAATTCCGGGTAGAGCTTCCGATCCGGAGAAGTGGCGGCGATGTCGCGCAGTGCAAGCCACTGGCCGAGGAAGTCATCCACAAAGCGAGCGGCGCGCGCATCGTTGAGCATGCGTTCGGCTTGAGCAAGAAGCACCACGGGCTGAGTTAACGTTCCGGCATCAGCGAGGGCGGAAAGCTCATCGTCTGGCAGCGAACTCCACAGGAAATAAGACAGCCGTGCGGCAAGCGCATGGTCACCGAGAGCACCTGGCGACTCGTGCAAAAATAGAAACTCCGGCGAAGTAAGCACCTCGCGATAGGCGGCGCGCATGGCGTCTTCGAAGGCAGCGCCTTCAGCAAGCTTTCCCTTTACTTTGGCCGTGTATTCCTTCAGTTCATCATCCGTTACTGGACGGCGAAAAGCCTTGCGCAGGAAGGTGCGCAGCAGCCGTTCAGCATCGAGTGGTGCATCTTTAGTCTCGACATAAACGATGGGGCGCTTCTCACCGCGATGGCCATAGATGTCTTTGGGTTCGGAATAGGGATTGCCGCGCGGCCATTCTTGTTGCGTCGGTTTGGGGCTGCCCACTTCAGGCGTCCACACTTTCACCGGCAGATCCCCGAACAAGGCGCGATGACTGGCCGGTGGCCATTGGTCATTAAGCGGGCCTTCAATCTCCACCCATTCGATTGCAATGCCCGGCACCTTCCAGGGAGGGCCTACAAGCTCTGGGTTTTTCTTCGACGCATAGTCGCGCACGTTCTCCAGTGAGGAACCAATGATTCGAATGAAGTCGTCATTGGGGTGATCCATGCCGCCACCGCGCTCCAGCCAGGCTGTCACTTCACGCTCTGCAGCCTTGTTGGGTGGCAGGTCCACGGTGCCGTGGTGTTCGCCTTTTTGATACACACCCCAGCCCAGGGCACCGTTACGGTCGGTGGGCACCACCTGCATTCCGTCCCAGTCAAAGCTATAGCCGGACACGCGCAATTTGTACCAACCTGTGATATACGGTTGAATTCTCGTCATGGTGCAGCGGTAGTCCGCATCCTCATGGCGGAAGAGCCCAAACGCAGTCGCCTTGGGTTCCTCGTCGATAATGTGATGACCGGTATCAGCGACGAAAGTCTCATCGCGCTTCATGCCAATGAGGCCGATGCCGGTCTTGTTGCCCACAGCCAGCGCCACCGAACCCTCGCACTCGCGGCCTTCATGAATCACCAAATCCCAGGGCCGATAACGATACTTCAGAACCGGGGGTGCCTCCGGCAACGGACATAGCGCCGCGTTCAAAGCCTTGTCCACTGCGGCAAGATAGGACTCCATGTGAACGAAGGAAATATCCAGTGCATCGGCCAGCCGGTCAAAACCATGGGCCTTGCCGTCCGGCGGCAAGGAGTCCTTCAACTTCAGTGCAGGCATGGCGAGAAGATCGCGTATTGAGTTCTCAAACTCCGTGCGGTTCAGCCGACGCAATCGGGCGCGGCCGTCACGCTGCTGGCGGGTTGAGTCGGCAACATTGAGATCCTTGGCGAGAGCAGTCATCGCCGCCTCCAGTTCCTTCGCTTCCGGGCGGGGTTTCTTCTCCGGCGGCATCTCGTTACTGCGCACTCGGTCATGCACTTTCACCCACTCTGCCAACGTCTCCGCCTTGTCCAGTTGGGAGGAAAGAGCAGTCAGATTCAGTCCGCCCTTCTTCACGTCCGCATCATGGCATTCGGTGCAGTACTTCTCCAAGAACGCAGCAACTGCAGGTGCTGCGCCAACCCCTGAGGGCAGGAGCACTATGGCAAGAAGGAAGTGTTTAAACATGAACTCGTTGAAGAGAGAGGGGGGGTGGTTTGTTCGGGTTCAGCGGATACTGTAGGCCAAGTCATCAAAATAGATCTTCACCATCTGCCCGCCGGAGGTAGAGGTAAACAAGCCGAAGCGATCCATTGTAGCACCCTGAGCTTTCTGTCCAGGCTGCAGGGCAAGCGTCACAGACTCATCGCCCAGAGTTGCCCGCATCTCGCCTTTGCCATCATTGGCTTCAGGATCATACAGTAGCGACCATTCGAACATCTTCCCTGGTATGAGCAACGGGCCCTTGTCCACCTTGCCCACGCTCTTTGAAGTGGCGAACTGGGGGATGAAATAGTGTCCTACACGCGTGGGCCCTCCCACGTGAATGCCAACGAAGTTTCGCGCATCAGCAGATTCCGTGTCCTTGGTATTGCTGTTAAACCACCCTATTGACATGTCGGAATCAGGCCCCGCAGTTACGAGCCGTACCTTGCCGTGCGCTTCCAGCCGCTGGTCCAGATTGAGTTGCCCCACTCGGTCCGCGTAGTAGCCGAAGTCACCGCTACGCCACAGGCCGCCGCCTACTTCTCCCGATTTGCCACCTGCCAGATTCGTGGCTTCGCTGAAGCCAAAGTTGTGCGCGCCCACCACCTCGCGGTCCTCAAAGGTGACACGGTTGCCGTTACCGATCCATGCGGGCTCCTTGGAGAAATCCTCTGCGCGACCATCGCAATCCAGGTCATCAAAGAACATCGTCGCTGTGCCGCCAGACTTCATCATGTTGAGCATGCCGAATCGGTCAAAGGTGGCGCCTTCCTTTCGAAAACCGGGCGTCAAGTCCACGATGAAGGTGGTCGTGTTGGGAAACCTGTCGCGCGCTTCCTGTTCAGAAGCAGCGTCCTTCAGCTTGCCATAGTCTTGAGTCTTGTGCGTATCGCTGGTGAGCGTGAAGGTGAAGCGGCCGTTTCCTTCGGCAGCCTGGGCATCGTAGGCCAGAGTCCAGTGATAGCGAGTGCCGTCGATCTTAATAGGGGTGGGCCGGAATTTGCCCGGCAGATAAGGAGTGATGAAGGTGCCGCACGACTTATTGCCCCTGGTGATCAATCGAGCCGCCAATCGGCCTCCGGACCCTTCGAAATCGAAGTCCAAACCCAGCGAACCGATAGGTCGGCCACTACCTCCTGGCTGCTGTGAATTGAAGAAACCAAAGAACACGCCCGCGCCGCCTTGCGAATTGGTGATGGCGAAAGTTCCGGAGGCAGAGAACTTGTCGTCGAGTGTCTTTGCAGGCTTCAGGGGTGCGGCATAGGAGGCCGGAGTGGTCGAGCGTTGAATCGCGCCGCCTATCTCGCCTTTGGCTGTGCCTGCGTGGTTGGTGAGGCTGTAGCCAAAGTCCTGCTTCACCGTCAGCACCGTCTTCGGCACGATGCGATTGTTGTGCCCTTCCCAGGCCGGGTTCTTATCGAAATGCTCGGTCTTGGTCGTGGGCTCCGTAGCAGCACTCGATGCCCCACGCCGTGGCTCGGTCTTCAAGTAAGCGGCAAGCGTGCGGCCGAGGCTGGCTCCCACTTGAGCGTAGCCTTCCACGCCCATCAGCTTGCTATTCCAACCTGTCTCCAGAGTGACTGCGATGGTGGAGGGCCCCGTGTGATCGCCGGTCCATACAGGGCTCATGCGATGGCGTTCCTCCTCCGTGCTTACAAAGGTGGCGATGCGATACTTCGGCTCCAGCTTGATGGGGCCGGTGATATGGACAGTGGCGAGCTCCATCCATTGCTTGTAATTGCGCTGCTGTATCCCGCCCATGCGGTCGAAGGCAAAGGGCCCATAGAAGAAGATGGGATCGCCAGGCGCAGGGTTGTGCAGATCGATGAACACATCGAGACCATGCTTCGCATGGATGTCGCGAATCATGCGCTGAGCGGCAGCCACTTCTGGATGGACCGGCTCATCGGCCCAGTCCCGGTTATGATCGCGCGGGATGGACTCCTTGCCACCCGCGCCGATGGCGACGTTGTCCACATCCATGATCGGAATGAAGTGAAGGCAGGTGGTCTTCCGCATGGCCACAGCCTCGGGATCATCGCTGGCAAACCATCGGACAAAGCCATTACCCACCCAACTGCCACCAGCCTCCCAGGCATGCTGCCGCGCACCCACCCAGACCTGATGCACCGCATTTTCCGCACCGATGCGGATACCCTGCACGGTGTGACCACCGCGTGTCGTGGCCAGATCGAAGCGGTTGGCTTCGGGCAAGAGAGCAGCGATATCAGCGAGCAGCCTCTCCGCCATGGTCGGCACGAACGGAGGCCCCCAGGCGAACCACATCGCTCCGGCCTCCGCCTTGATCTCATAGGCGATGGACTTGTCTGCCAGGATCGTGCCCGGCGAAGAGGTGGGCTTCCATGAAGCGCCGTCCACACTCATCCAGGCATGCTTCGGCTGGCACCACTCGGGAGCCAGCACCATCTTCTCCCGATAGGGCCGCGTCTGTGCTTGAACTTGCAGAGTCACTGTCTCGCCAAGGGTGAGGCCTTCGAGCTTGAAGTACCACCAGCAGGGCCAGCCGCGCTTCTCATGAAGCTGCGGCATGATGCGCAGCGTGCGCGTGGACTGATCCAGGCTGACCACTTGCGCATTGCCGCCTTCGAAATGGGTTTCAACATGCAGTTCGGCGCGTCCTGAGACGGTCAACAAACACAGAAGGCTGAGAACGAGGAGCTTGTTCATACGGTGTTACTTCGCTGCCGCAGGCACGGCATTCCAGATGTGCAGATCATCAAACACGGCTCCCTCGCCACTGACGGCAAAGTAGAAGTCCGTCTTCATCGGGTGCCACTGCCAGAGGACTTGAGCTGGCAGATCGGATGTCCATCCAATGTTACATGCATGTTGTCCCCCACGATCTCGATCAAAATCTGGTACGATCGAGTCGGATTCAGTTTGATTGGAAACGGATTTGCTACGTCCGGCAACGTCTTTGGCACCGTTGCGCAACCGTTCCTTGTCATCGACAAAGAAGATTTGACGTGGGGAAAATGAGACGCGGCAGATGTGGCGGCCATGGCCTTCCTTATAATCGCGGTCGTTGAACACCGCATTGATGCTGGTGGCGTCGTTGAGCTGGAATTTGAAGTCAATAATGATGTCCTTCCCGCCTACTGGCACCATGCCCACCGCGCTGTGCTCGGGCTGGGTCTGGCTGGCTTTCAAGGCACCGTCGACAACTGTAAATCCCGGCCACAGAATGCGCCATTTCTTGCCCAGTTCGGGCCTTGAAAAGTCATCCAAAAAAATCAGATCTCCCTTGCTCGCAAGCGGATTCGCCGTCACGTCGGCACAGGCATGGCCGTGGAGCAGCATTGCGATCAGAAACGTTATAAGGGGAGCTCTCATACAGGTCTTTCTCCGCGCCATTCGTGCTGCACTTTGCCATTCACGTCGCGGTGCTCGCAGAGGATGTGGCTGTGGGTTCCTTCCCGCCGCAGGGTTACTGAAACGAAGCCGCCTTTCACCCGGTGATAACGATGGTAGGCGGGATCTTCGCCGGGTGATCCACTCGCGTGGCTGTTGCTCGCCGGGCCGCAGGAAAACTCCCGCACACCCGTTTGCGGATGCACGGAAAGATACTGCCAGTGGCGGTCACCGCAAATGACAAAGAAATTGTCAGGAACGGTTTTCTGCAACCACGAGCGCAGTTCGTCGCCTTCCGTTTGGAAGCCTATATTCGCGTGGTTGTCATTCTTGGCTCCGCGGTCAGGGCCGACGAGAGGCGTTGGGCTGATGAGCACCTTCCAAGTGGCGTCGCTGGCGGCGACGGTGCGCTTGAACCACTCTTTTTGTTCCGCTCCCCAGATGGTCTTTTCAGGGCCGTCCGGCATTGAATTGGGCGAGCGAAAATCGCGGCCATCGGTAAGCCAGATCTGCAAGTCGCGGCCCCAGCGAAACGTCCGATAACACGATTCTCCCAGCGGCACCTGCTGGCGGAAAATCTTCTGCCCTTCATCAAAGGTCAGCCGACCCATTTCCATGCCCTTCCATGAGTCATTGGAAAGGGTGTCGTGATCGTCCTTTTCAAAGTAGGCCGTCACATTGCGCAGCAAGTCGATCTGCCGTGGCAGGCTGAACATGCGCTCCCAGTGATAGCGTGCGATCTCGGCAGTCTCCGCCCGTGGCGCATCATTGTCGTAGTACACATTATCACCGGTGAAGGCGACGAAATGCGGAGCAAGCTCTAGCATTGCGGGATAGATGGGATGACCCTCCGCATGATCACGGTCGTGATAACCCTGGCATGTCATCGCGCAGAAGCGCACTTCGCTTGTCGCCGTGGGAGCTGGGGCGGTTGAAAACCTGCCGCGAAAACCGGCATGCACTTCCGTGCCGCCAGGGCCGGCCGTCTCAGTGAGGTAATGATACACCGTCCCAGGCTTCAGTCCCCGCAGCGCAAACTGATGGGTGAAATCCGTCTCCGCCGAGACCTCTGCCCATTCGGCGGTCTTGGCGTCGCTCAAATCCTCAAGGGCACTATATCGCACCCGGATCTGGCCCGCAGCTCCAGGACACGAGCCTTCGAGATCATGGACAGGCACGGTTAGCGGCGGCTGCTTTCCTTTCTTTGCCTTGCCTTCGATGAGCAGCCCTTGATTATTTCTTTCCGGCGCAGCCGTGAGCCGGGTCCATACGATAGCGGTTGTATCGGTCGCTTCACCCACCTTTGTCCCCATGGCCTGCCGCGACAATGGTTTGTCAGCAGCGGACAAGGGCCGGGTGGCGCTGCTGATGACTGCGGTCGTGACCAGCGTGGCAGAGGAGGCGATGAAGTGCCGACGGGAGATTTGGCGTGGGGAGTGTTTCATGGCAACGAGAGTGATGCGATGGTGACGACGCCAATCCCGCTTCTTTATCCATGATAAGTGCGCAAAGCTTCATTTTATTACCTTCTGACGCTCTTACTTGCCCATTGATCAGGCCTGTCACAGGACACAACCCGAACTGAGTCCTCGGTGCGTGTTTACCTATTCAGATGGGCTCCATCGGCTTGCGGTCCCCGCTCGTCAGGAAGGTTACAATCAGCACATAGAAGCACATCACCACCGTGAACAGCGGGAACTGCAAAGGCAAGGGCAGGCTATAAACAAGGGTGACGGTGGGTATCCATATCAGCCAGTTCGTCACCATCACGGTGGGATAGGTGTGCAGCCAGAACCGCCGGTCCAGTGAAGCCAGCACACGTGACCAGGAGCGGTCCAGCTCCAGCCAGCGCAGCATGAGCACATAGCTGGGGGCCGCCCATATCACACTGTAAATGAACTGATCCATGATCACCTTGAGGGTCAGCGTCCCGGCATCATGCCCCTGGCCGAACATCCAGTCCTGCAGCTTGTAAAACAGGTCCACCTCAACGCCACGATAACTCCAGAACAAGGTCAGCCAGCCGATCTCCCGCCAACCTATGCCAACTCCCACGGCACCCATGGCACGCTGAACCAAATGAGGCAAAATCGCCGCCGCAAAACCCGTCGCCAAGGCTGAGAACACATACGACCAGCGGATCTTGAATTCGGCCACCGCCGCCCATGCAGAG
>JAQGPI010000656.1 GCA_028293175.1 Verrucomicrobiaceae bacterium
TCGTCGCTGGTGCCGCCGCCGCTGTACCATCCGCCACATACACAAGTGCCTCAGCTGCCGTTGCAGCAGAGCCAAAGGCCACGTTGGAGCTGATGTTGACCCCAGCGGCATTCGGAGAAGGTGCGGCGTTTGTATTCGGATTGAGAATCAAGCCGCCGCTGGTGATCGCCAGGAGCGAACCACTGACAGGGGCAATGTTTGCAGAGGTACGCACTGCATTGTACGTAACGGTGCTACCCAGCAGAGTGTAAGGCGTCGCTGAAGACGGAAGATCCAGCAGCGTCGATGTGGCGGCGGTTCCGTCAACTAGCGTCGTGGACGTGGCACTGTTCAAGGTGAACCCGTTGGCACCGTACTGGGCGAAGTTGGCTGGCTGGCCGACACCGGCAAGGCGGATATACACAGCAGGTACCGTGAGGATGCCGCCTGTGTTGGCATAGGCGGTGGAGGTAATCAGGTTTTCCCCAGTCGCCGAGACACCTGTACCCAGGTTGGCGATGGCAGAAGGCACGATGGTCAAAGTACCTTGGCCCGAACGAGTCAGAGCGGTCGCTGTGAGCGCCGAACCGGTCGAGGCCTTGTTGAGCTGGATGTACGAGCCGCCAGCGAAGCTGATCGCCGCCACGGTGAGGGCCTGCGCAGTACCGCCGCCGACTAGACTGAGAGTACCGCCATTGATGGTGATGCTGCCCGCCGCGGAAACAAACGGATTGCCCGAGATGGCAGTGGTGCTGACCGTGCCACCGCTTGCTCCAGAGAACTGGTTGAGGGCGGTGGCCAGCGGCTGGCCGCCAATGATCAGACTTCCAATCGGGCTGGCCGTTGTGCTGCCGTTGAGGGCCAGAGTGCCCGCGCCGGTTTTGGTAAGCGTAATCGAAGTGGGAGCCGTCGTTTGAACAAGTAGAGGGTTGCTCACAGTGAAAGTGCCGGTCGGCACGTCGATGCCCGAACTTGAGGCAACTGCATCAGCAAGAGGAGTGCCTAAAATCAGACTGCGCGAAGTGGTGAAACCAGCACCTGTCACTTGCAGCACGCCACCGCGCAGGCGGATGTCAGACGCACTGCCGGCTGCATGATTCAAAGTGGTGCCGGCGCCGTCCTTGGCATAGTTGCCAGTACCCACGGTCGCCACCGTTGCTACGCCGAGGTTGGCATCCGCATTCACTGAGAGCATACCCGCAGTGAGAGCCACGGTTGTGCCGTAGTTCACGTCATCGGTCTTCAGGTTGCCTTGGGTATTGGTACCGGAGAGGACCAAAGTGCCGCCCCCAAGCTTGAACAGGTTCGAACCCAAGGCGCTCGTGTTGCTCAGGTTGCCGGAGAACGTCGTCACGCCCTGGGTTTGCAGCACTGCGAAGTTGCGGATCTGCAGCGCGGCTTCAGCGCTGATGTTGAGATCCCGGGTAAAGGTCAGGTTGTTATGACCGGTGAAAGTGGTGGTCTGAGTTTGCGCACCTGCCCAGGTTCCCAGGGCATTGATGATGGTGCGGTCGGCGCCATAGGCCTCGATCGCCCCACCCAAGCCGGCGGCACCACCGCCGAACGTGAGAGTGCCAGTACCGAGCGGGCCGCTGAAGATGGTCGGCGCTCCGGTCGTGCCGGTGTAGTACGCATCCGCAGCAACTTGGAGACGGCCAGCCTGCAAACTGGTGCCACCGCTATAGGTGTTGGTGCCCAGGCCATTGGAATTAGCGCTCAGGCGCACCGTACCCTGAACACCGGTGTTGCCAATCTGAACGATGCCACCACTGCCGCTGATGATTCCCTGGATGTCGAAGAGGCCACCACGGAAGGTGGCCGCATTGCCTTGGGTGCTGTCGATCTGCACCGTCTGGCCGCTGGTGATGAAGATGCCGCCGGTCATCAGTTCGGAGTTCAAGGTCTGGCCGCGCAAGGTGAACACGCCGGTGCCACTGATTGCCTGGAAGATCATGTCACGGGCGAAGGTGTACTGGCCAGCGATGGCGAACTGGCCAGCCGAATTGCCACCAACATTGCCAAAGAGAACCGGCGTGGCGCTGTTACCCAGGGCACCATTGACGTTTGGCAGCACATTGGTTCCAACGGTGAGGAAGCCCTGGTTGACCGTCGTCGTACCTTGGAAGGTATTCATACCGTTAAGCGCCAGGGTGGAACCGCCGGTCTTGATGATATTGCTGCCCGCGCCCCCCGAAATGACCCCATTGATGGCGAAGTGATTCCCGCCGCCGATGTTGAAGGTACGCGTACCGCCCGCGCCGTTCGGCGCAAGATTGACATTGCCCATGATGCTAGCGCTGTCACCACCGGTCGTGGCGAAGGTGTCGCCGATGAAGTCCACGTTGTTGGCGATGCTTACAAAGTTGTTGAAGCTCAGGTTGCCGCCATTGAGGCGCAGCACGCTGTTGCCGAGGGCAAAGGCGTTGTTGATCGCAAGCGTGCCGGCATTAGCGCTCACATAACCGGTGAGCCCCAGGTTTCGGTTGTTCAGCGATACATTGCCAATATTACCGTTGTTGTAGAAGCTGCCGTTGGCATTAATCCCGGAGATCATGGCACCAATTTCGACGTTGGCCCCAGTAAGCACGTTTTCAAAGATGCCGACGGTGTTGCTGCCGCCGCCGATTTGAAGAACACCCTGGTTGCCACCACCGCCGAGGCGATAGACGCCACCCGAGGCGCCCAAGGTCTGGGCAAAGTAGATGGAGCCAGTGGAGGTACCCAGCCACATGTTGCCGCCACCAATGGCAGCCATGTCCAGCGCGGTGGTGTACGCATTGATATCAAGGGCAAGGACGCCTTTGAAAGCACCCGTGCTGGTGAAATTGAGCTGGCCCGCGCCTGTGCCGAAGGCAGGCAGCGCACCGTTGTAGGCCACTGCTATACCAGCAAGGCCAGAGCCATCGCTGATCAGGTTCACCTGATTGCCGGTAATGTTCGACGGATCGGCGATGCGCAACATGCCGCCCGGGTTCACAGTGATCGGGCCGGATCCGAACGGTGTGCCGGTGCGGGTAAGGCTGCCGACGATGCTCGTGGCAGCCGAAGAATCCACGACATTGTGACCGTTAATCACGGTGGCTGAGTAGTCGTTGTCACCGCTGGCCAGCAAAAGACCGCCGTTGCTGAACTTCACGAGCGTGCCGCCGCTCACCTTGCCACCGAGCACGGCGCTGGAGAACTGGTTGAAAGGAACGACGAAGTTGTTGAAGCCAGCTCCCAGGGTCGTTGTGCCAGCCACATAAATACCGGTGTTGATGGTGGCCGTTACAGCGCTGCGAGCATTGCTGCCGCTGATGTCGGCAATGGTCAGGTTATTGATACGCTGGAACACCGCCTGGCTGTTGTTATTCAGCGTTGCATCACCGGCGAAGGTAATGTTGCTGCCCAGGTTCGTCGTCGCACGGACGTTGCTGGCCAAGCTGTTCGATGCACTATTTGCGGCGTTACCGAGCAATCCGTCAATGTTCAATGTACCACCGTTGAGAGTGATGTTTTGGTTGTTGGCCGTGCCGTTCAGGGAGACACCATTCGCACCCAGGGTATTGACCAGAGTCAGCGTACCAGCATTGAGCGTTACAGGACCGGCAAGGCCGGGGTTCACGGACTGAATTTGCAGCAGACCGCTGCCGAACTTGGTTAGGCCGTTGGCACCCGTGGTGATGGTCGCATTGATGACCGCGTTGGTCGCGGCTGCACCTGTGTAAATGAAGGCCTCGGTACCAAAGGCCAGGGTCATCTGGGGCAGCGGAGCGTTAGTGATGACTGGATCAATGACAATGCCTGCGGCATTGAAAATCAGGCCGCCACTCGTGAGGGTCAGTGTGCTGGTCGTAGCTCCGTTGCTAACGGTAGCATTGGCTGTGGCAATACGCATGGCGTATGCTGTCTGCGCATTTCCAGTCAGAGAGGTGATGCTTCCTCGGACATCCACCGTGTCCAAGGCAGCGACGCCTAATGCACCGGAGGCGGCAGGAACGCTGTAGGCAATCTGGCCGGCGTCTGGAGTCACGGTTCCCAGCAATGGCTGGAAGCCGCTGCCTGCACCCGTCACATTGTAGCCGACGAAGGTATTGTTAGTAGCATCAACCATCCAGGGTGCCAGAATGCCGCCGTTGACGACACCGGCACCGTTGTTGGTATTGCCTGTAAGACCACCAAGAGAGGCGGGACCTCCCGTCACTACCAAGCGCTCAAAATTCGTGGGGACGATGGTCGTGCCCCGAGTAATGGTAGTGCCAGTGGCGGTGGCCGTAGCGTTTGCGCTGAGAGTCAGTGTGGTGCCATTTGGAATCGCGATAATGGTCGCGTTGGCGGGGATATTGGCACCGGTGATCACTTGCCCCACCACATAGCCGCTCGTGGATGTGACCGTGACTGTCGCGCTGGCATTAGTGGTGGCTCCCGATGCATCGGTATTCAGAGGCAAAGGAATACCCAGAGTAAACGCAGTATCGGTGATGGAAAGCGTGCCACCTGCGGTACGGGTAAGCGCGCCAAGGACGAGCGTGGCAGAACCCGCGGAGGCGTTGCGCACGACGTTGATGCCAGCGTTCTTGCTCACGGTGATGGTTCCCATCGTTTCGGAGGACTGGAAGTTGGCCGCGCCGGTGAAGCGGAAAGTACCGCCATTGAGGTTGAGCGCACCGCCATTGGCATCCGTATCGGCCCAGCGGCCCTGGAGGCCTGGAGGGGTACCGGCGATGTCCGTGACTGTGATGAGGCCGCCGGGACGCAGGATGTAGTTGTTGGCATTCTTGCCAGTAGCCACGTTGACGTAACTGGCAATTCCGTTGAAGCCGGCAGGCGAGCCAGTCGAGAGCGTGCCGAAGATTTCCACATCGGTGGCTGCACCGGTGAGCAGGCCATTCGCCGAACCCAACGGAGTGCTGCCGCCGGGAGCGGAACCTGTGTCAATGGTCACCGCAGAACCCTTGGCAATCGAAACGCCGCCGGTGAAATTATTCGAATTGCGGATGATGACCGAGGCGGCACCCAAGGTCGGAGTGGTGCCGGAGTTGGCCAGCGGATTGCCCACCTGCACGAAGGCATTGCCGGTGAGGACGTTGTCCGCGCCAGTGAAGGCGAAGGTACCACCCACACCCAGACGGTAAACAGGCGTGCCAGGAACCGCCGCGTCCGCAAGACCAGCACCCAGAGTTGGGGCAATGTAAGCAGCTTCAACGCCGCCGATGCCGCCACCAAGGAAGGCCTTGCCATCACCAATGGAGGCCATGTCCAGCGGGGTAGTGGTGAAGGGCTGGTTGAGCCCGAGAACCACGCCGTAAATGCTGCTGAAGTTTGCCGCAGTGAGCACCGTCGGATTGAAGTCATTGTCCAGGCTCACCATGCCCATGGCAATGGGGCGGCTGGAGGTTTGGAGGGTGGCAGCACCCAGGCTGAGATTGCCAGCAATACGGAGGTTACCGCCCGCGAAGACCTTGACCATGCCGGTCCCCAGCGGATTGCCGCTGTTGCCAGTGACCTGCACCATGCCTGCAACGATGTTAGTGCCGCCGGAGTAGGTGTTGGCAGTGCCATTGATGGTCAGTACGCGCTGGTTGAAGGTACTTCCCGTCTTGTTCAGAGCACCCGTGCCGGAGATCACGCCATCCAGGATGAGAGCGCTCACATCGGTGGAGTTGGCAATGTTGGCATAGCCACCCAGGATCTGGGTTGGACCCGCGACACGGAGACGGTAGTTGTTGCCGCCGCTGACTGTCAGTGTGTTGTCGGTAAGGTTGAGGGCACCGACCTGCCAGACGTTGCCGGAATTGGCTCCGTTGTTGTTGACGCCCACGGTTACGGGGCCGCGAATGTTAACCGTCGAACCCGCACCAGTCTGGTCGCCCAAGATAATGGTACCATTGGCACCGCTGCCGTTGCTGTTAAGATTCAGCGTGCCGCCCACCAAATTCACCGCACCGGTGCCGAGAGCGAGAGGATGCTGAACGGTGAGAACGCCCTGATTGAGGGTGGAACCGCCAGTAAAGGTGTTATTGCCAGCATTGACGTTGGTTGGAACCAGATTGGTCAGGGTCAGCGTGCCGGTGCCGT
>JAQGPI010000011.1 GCA_028293175.1 Verrucomicrobiaceae bacterium
TGGCTGCGATACTCGGCTGCCAGCAGTCGCCGGTGCCGGAGGATACCTTCCCGGTTTCGCTCCAGCCCGCATCGGTTTGATGCTTGGCCTTGATGGCAAAGCTGGTGCCTTCCGCGCCCTGCCATGCCGCCCATACATGCCCTGTGGCATCGGTCACCGCCACGGGCGAAAGGTTGTTACCAGCTCCCTCGCTCAGCTTCAGGGGCTCGCCGAGTTTACCTTCTGCATAGCCGCGTGCGAAAATGCTGAACTGGCCGTCCTTGCGTTCGCTCCACACCACCCAGAGCGTGCCTTTGCCGTCCTCCGCCACGGCGCTCTTGTAGATGTCGCAACCAGTGCCAGTCACTGCGATGGCATCACTGAACTTGTTAGCCTCGCGCAGTTGCAGCCAGAGCTGGTCTCCGCCTGCGGGCTTGGCTAGGAATGAGAGATCACCGGGATCTTCTGTCCAGGCCTTGGCGCGCTCATCGCGATCAATGCCTGGCGTGAAGCTTTGGTAGGTGACATAGACCTTGTTCTTCTTTCCCAGCGCAATGGCCGGATAGTCATCCTCCGTCCGTTCTGGGGAAAGCCGCTTGCCCGTCACTGCGGTGCGAACAGCAGCAGCACGGCCATCCAGCAATTCCAGCGGGTCACCGTATTTAACGTCCGCGAGCTTGAAGCTGAAATTACCCTGCGTGGTCGTCACCTCCACCACCGAATCCGTCGTCACCCCTTGCAGGCGGACAAAGACGCCATTCTCCTGAATGGGCCCCAGATTCTGCTGAGCGCGTTTGGCCATGCCCAGCTTCTTGGGATTGTTTGCCCGGCCCTGCACCGCTGCAGCACGCGTGCCCGCCTTCCAGCCCTCGGTACCGACCACCTTGTCCTGCCGCTCGAACCGCCAGCCGGTGATTTCCACCACTTTGCCCGCAGACACCTTGAGGCTGCCATCCCATTCCGTCGCCTCCTTGTCACCGAGACCGAGTTGAAGCAAAAGCCCCGCATCTTCGGCGCGGACGGCGGAACACAGAATTAGCAGCAGGAGAAAGCGTTTCATGGATGAGGAGAGATTGCGGCTGAAACGCAGCATGGAAGCATTTCTCTCACAATGCCAGTAATTCATATAAAATTAGAATGATATTAATCCATCAAGGAAAACGCAGAGCCGTTCCCCCGGGCAAGATGCCGCGATGCGCCATCCATTGCCTTGTGCATGCTCAGTCAGGCCGCAGTATTACCAGTCCTGACATCGTCGGTGTGTTGTCAGGAGTCTGGCCTCTCGTTTGAGGCAACTGATTGAGCAGAAAAAAACCTTGCCCCCTATTCAGGCGGGGCACCAGGGCACCGTAAAAACTGCTGCTGCGGGTGATGATTTGTTTGGAGTTCAGCGGATTTGAGTCTTTAAGACTGAAGCCGCCACTAAAAGTGCCGTTAGAAACATTCAGCACCAAGGTGGCTGCTGAGGGGTTCGCCGTTGCGCCTGCGGGCATTACGGCGGTGTTTGTGGACGTCAGGCGGAGCTGCTGGGAAATACTGCCACCGCCAGCAACGCCGAGCGCGGAATTGGCAATGTCCGCTAAACTAAAGGCCAGCTTGGCGTTGTTATCTCCATCAGCCACCTCAGAAACGCCAAGGACAACAGTGCCCGGCGCGGGGGCATTCCAGAGGCCTCCCTGAACCGATAAGCTCTGGTGGTCGAACGCGGGCAGGCGACCGTAGGAGCTTGTCTGAAACCAATCCACCCAAGTGTCGCTGTCCAGTCGGTTCTGTCCAGGTGCAACCACTGGCGTGATTTTCAGCCAGCCCTGGATGAGCTGGCGATACCCGAGTCCGGCACTGGAAAAGGACACCTGACCGCCGGAACCCACCATGGTGCTCCAGGTTACAACGCCGCCATTTCCCGTGCGACCGCTAAAGGTAGCCACGCCTGCCGGATCCACCAGCAGCACAAGATAGCCACTGCCCCTTGAGTACCCAAAAGAGTATTCTGGCGGTAAAGTGATGGCTGCCGTATAGCTGCCCGCATACGCCGTGGCTAGCAGAGGGGACATGCCGACAGTTGTCCAGGGCGACTGCCAACCACTCAAATTGAAGACCTGATATCCCACGTAATTGAGCGTGCCGCTGAGGGCTCCCGTCGCTTTGCTAAGGCTGAAGCTCAGGATCATGAAATTGGTTTCACTGTCTGTCGGTTCACGTACCGCCAACCTCAGCCCGGAGACCATGGGATTCTGCCCGCCACTGGTTTCAAGGCGTCCGCTGAACGGAGTCTTCACTCCTGCCAGCAAGATGTTACCCGTGAAGGTACCATTGTCCGAAACCTGCAAACTGATGGCCAGAGAAGTAAAATCCGCCAGTCCATTGAATCGGCCCACCGTATGCTGGTCCAGCGCCTGCACATGCATCACCACATTCACTGGCGTGCCGGTGCCAGCCTGATTGCTCGCTGTGATGGTGAGGACATAGTCACCACTGACATACGGTCTGCCGCTCAAGGCACCTGTCGCACTGTTGTAAGTCATGCCAGCGGGCAAGCCTTCAATCTTGTAGCTCGTCGGGTGATTCGGCACCTCGTTCACGACCGTGATCAGACCGGTAACAGGCTGGTTTACGGTGCCGCTTACGTAGAAGGACACAGGGGCCGTTGCTGCAGGAGCAAGCTCTGGAACGCGCCGCACCTGCGGCAGGAAGACTCCGGTGTCCCTATGCAGCGCGCCCATGGTTACTGTGCAGGTGTAGCTGTCGCTTTCGTCCGCATAAGTAAACTTGGTGATGGAAAGCTTGCTCGTCTTTGCGCCCTTGTAGCGACCGCCGTCAATCACATCAGCCGAGTTGTTTTTATGCCACTGGTAAGTCAGCCCTGTTCCTGCGGCCTGCACTGCCAGAACCATGGTGCCTAGGTTGCTTGTCGCCACCTTTGTAGGGGCAGTATTGACCACCCCCAACTTGACGGCGGCACTCGTCACCACGCCCATTGGATTGGTCAGCCGCACATTGTAGCTCGCAGCATCGGCGAATCCCGCCGCAGGCACAGTGTAAGCAGGAAATATCGCATCCGTCATAGCCTTGCCATTCTTCAGCCATTGGCAATTAGGCGCAGGATACCCGGAAGCACTTACAGCCAGATTGACTGTATTTCCCGCAGCGACAAGCTGGTCAGAACTCAGCGTATTTATCGCCACCTTCGTGAACGGGTTCGGTGTTCCCAGTTTCCACAATTCCTGGTCGTAGAGCTTGCCTGTGGCAGAGAAAAATAACTGCCCATTCACCGCTGTGAGCCCCCATGGTGACGAACCCGCGCTGCCCAGATTCAAGTCCTGCACCATGCGCGTGCCCATCTTTGTACCGTCACTCTGCCACAACTCCTCACCGTGTATGCCATCGTTCACGCAGAAATAGATCTTGCCCGCCAGTGCCGTGAAGTAGGGGTGGAGCAAACTTGCGCCCGGTCCCAAGTCAGTTAAAAGCACCGTGCCAGCACTCGTGCCATCCGTTTTCCAAAGCGCCGGTACGAACTGGGTGACAGGACCGGAGGGAGCCACTATTCCGGTGAAATAGAGTTCATTATTGCAAGCGGTCAGATTTTGCGGACCAACGCTGTTCGCCGGTGCAAGGAACTCCGTCACCCTATGCGCGCCATCGTCGGTTTCATCGAGCGTCCACAACTGGCGACCATGCTCGTAGTCACGCGCTGTGAAAAACACCTTGCCATTCAAAGCTACAAGCTGCGCAGGATCGGCCCTAAATTTCTGGAAAACAGACACCGCCCCCATTGTACCCTCTGGAGTTCCGTCGCTCTTCCAGATTTGCAGGCCGGTCCAGTAATCATCCATCAAAAAGTAAGCCAGACCATCCAGTGACAGCAGAGGCTGGAATGAAGGATTGTCAGCGAAATTGCCATTGGGGAATGATTTCACCAGTTGAGTTCCCGCGTTTGTCCCATCGCTCTTCCAAAGGGCAGTGCCACCGTTGTTGCTCACTACAAAGAACAGCGTGCCGTTTACATTCGTCAGGCATCGTGGCGATGAGCTCTCCCCGCCCGGCCATACGTCTTTCACCAGCCGGGTACCTGCTGCCGTGCCATCGGTCCGCCACAGTTCCTCACCCGCATCCGAAGTGCTGGCACTGAAGAAAACCATCCCATTCACCTGCACCCAACCGGTCCTTCCGGGAATGCTGTCTACTCCTCCCGGAATGATGTCCTTTACCAGCACCGTGCCCGCCATCGTACCATCACTCCGCCACAGCTCATGCCCATGGATCTGATCATCGGCGCAGAAAATCAGCACGTTGTTGAACGCGAAGAACGTG
This sequence comes from Verrucomicrobiaceae bacterium, assembly GCA_028293175.1. GTDB lineage: Bacteria > Verrucomicrobiota > Verrucomicrobiia > Verrucomicrobiales > Verrucomicrobiaceae > CAINXC01. Next base: position 4,294 of record JAQGPI010000011.1, read on the forward strand.
GAATAGCGAGGCGCGATGGCTTTGACCCGCACAGTGCCCGCCGCCGTTCCGTTGCTTTTCCAGAACTGTCCTTCGTAGACATTGGGACCGTTGGCAGCGAAGTACAGGCTGCCATTCATGGCAACGTGATTGGCAGGATTGAAACCTTGCGTTCCGGGCAGAATATCTCGCACTACCGTTGGCACCCCTTGCCCCAGGCCTATGCTGCTAAGCATTATCCACAGGCACAATATCAGCTTGGGAGTATGTGAAGAATGTAGGGGTTTTATCAAGACAGACCGGAGATGATTAGAAGCACTCGCGTGAGAGATGGGATATCTGGCAGTCTCTGCTTTAAGAGAGTGGCACACCTTCGCCATCATGCCTCCTTTTCAGTGGGCGTCCACGCCAAAAACGGAGATCTGCCATTCGTTTCTTCTACAACTCTATTCCTCACCACTGCGACAACGCCATTGCCAACGCCGCTTCCCGCGCTACCTGAAAACAGATGTGGGAGTTTTTGCATAGTCATTGGCGGGACGGGATTGAAATCCTGATCCTTTCCGCCCTTGCCTATCACGGCTACTTTTTCCTGCGGGCGACGCGCGGCGCCCGTATTTTGACAGGCCTGCTAGTGCTGCTGCTCAGCCTCACCATCATCTCGGATTTCCTCAAGCTGGAGGTCCTTACCTGGCTGCTCCAGCGGCTTTCTGTATTCCTGGCCATTGGCCTTGTCGTGATCTTCCAGCCGGAGCTCCGGCGCATGCTGGCGGAACTCGGCAGTCAGCGGCTGTTCTCTTTTAACAAGACGGATGAGGCTTCTCTGGACTCATTAATTGAATCCATGGTGGAGCTTTCGCACAAGCGCATCGGTGCGCTCATTGCCATCAAGCGGGGGATTGATTTGAAGCAGTTTGCCGAAACAGGTGTAGCCATCGACGCCCTCATTTCCACCGAACTGCTCAACACTCTCTTTCATCCCAAGACGCCCCTTCACGACGGCGGCATCATTGTGGACCAGGACCGAATCGTTGCCGCTGGCTGCGTCTTTCCCGTGAGCCAGCGCGAGGTTCGAAATCGCGCCGTGGGCCTGCGCCACCGGGCCGCGATGGGTGTAACGGAAGAAACGGACGCCATTGCACTGATCGTTTCGGAGGAAACCGGCGCTCTCTCATTGTGCTTCCGCGGCAAGCTTGAACATGATCTCGAACCAGACGAGTTGAAGCAGTTCCTCAACGACATCCTCACCTTCGGCAACATCCAGCATGCAGACGAAAGAGACGACCAAACACGTGACCTGGGCAAAGGAATTTAGAAGCTCCCTGACCCGGCACTGGCGAGAAAAAATCCTCGCCGTTGTGATCGCAACCCTGTTCTGGAACATGGTGCGCCAGCAGCTGCCCACGCACAACTTGCAGCGCGACTTCATCGAGGAGCACTCGCTGGGTAATGCGGCCGGTATTGGGCGGGCGGTGCAGTAGTTTCGGAAGTGAAAAGCGATAAGGGTTTGGGGCCGCAGGACTTTTTGCCGAAGGACCCCCTTCAACTTTTCACTTTTTACTTATCACTTTTCACTTCCCCACCTCGTCCGCCTGAGGTAATGCCCGCGCCTTATGTCTCAGGAAAAGCGGCAGTTCTTTGGCACCGATGGAGTGCGTGGCGTGGCGAATCGGCATCCGATGACGCCAGAGTTCGTCATGCGGCTCGGTCAGGCGGCAGCGGTGATTTTGGGAGGCAAGGCCAAGAAGGGCGAGCGAGCGCGTGCTTTTATTGGCCGCGATACCCGCGCTTCGGGTGAAATGCTGGAAGGCGCTTTGGTTGCCGGGCTCAATTCCGTGGGCGTCGATGCGGTGCTCGTTGGCATCCTGCCCACACCTGCCGTGGCTTACCTGACGGCGAAGCATCGCGCGAACTTCGGCGTGGTGGTTTCCGCATCGCACAATCCCTTCAAGGATAACGGCATCAAATTCGTCCACGGCGATGGCAACAAGCTGGATGACAAAACCGAGCTCGCCATCGAGCGCATCGTGCTGGGCAATGGCGCTGATCTCCCCCGCCCCGAGGGTCGCGACATTGGCCGTGCCACCAAGCTGGACGGCGCTCTGGAACAGTACGTTGAGCACGCCGTGTCCTCCATGAACGGCCTGCGGCTGGACGGCATGCGAGTGGCCCTGGACAACGCCCACGGCGCCTCCTCCATTACGAGCACCCTAGCGCTCCAGCAATTGGGCGCGGATGTGCAGGTCTTCCATTCCGAGCCGGACGGTTTTAACATCAATGAGGCCTGCGGCTGCACGCACGGCGAAGAAATCGAGCGGCTGGTGAAGCAGTCCAAGGCGCACGCCGGCCTTGCCCACGACGGCGATGCCGACCGGATCTTGCTTTGTGATGAAGAAAGCAGCGCACTGGACGGTGACGAACTTATGGCCATCGCCGCCGAATCCATGCTGCGCAAAGGCACACTCAAGGAAAACACCCTGGCTGTAACCATCATGAGCAACTTCGGCCTGGATGATCTGGTCAACAACCAGGGCGGTCGCGTGATCCGCACCGGCGTGGGTGACCGCTATGTCTTGGAACAGATGCGCGCCCGCAAGCTCAACCTGGGCGGCGAGCAGAGCGGTCACATCATCTTTGGCGACTGGGCCACCACTGGCGACGGTCTTGTGGCCGGTTTGCAACTCCTGCGCATCATGAAGGAAACCGGCGAGCCGCTCAGCCAGCTACGCAAGTGCCTGAAAAAGTTTCCGCAGTCCGCCCGCAACCTGCACGTCCGCAGCAAACCGCCCATTGAAGAGCTGACGGAGGCTACGAAGATCATTACGGAAACCGAGAAGAAACTCGGTGACTATGGCCGAGTGCTGCTACGCTACTCCGGCACCGAGTCCTTGATCCGCCTCCTCATTGAAGGCCGCGACGTGGAATATCTCGAAGCGCAGGCTGACAAGATTGCCTCGGCGATTCTGGCGCAGATTGGATAACTCGTTAACTACCACCTCGCCCACCAGACTTGGCAGTCATAATCAAAGCTCACTCGGCCGTCCACTGCATGGCGGTCGAACAGTTCGTGCAGCGCCGCGATCATCGGCGCGTGCTTGGGATGGCCTTCGGCAGGCGCGTAGCTGGATGACATCAGCCGCCCTTCCAACCCTGCATAATCGAAGATCTGCCGGTTCTCAAAGCTCTCATGATGCACCGGCAGCGGGGCGAAGAAGGCGGCGATGGCTTCCTCCTGGATGTGCGAATGGTTCACTTCCTTGTAGTCCGTCGCATGGGTGTTCAAGAAGGCCTCGTATTCGCTCAGAAAGGGAGTAGAGGTCACGCGCCGTTCGTTCCAGATCAGCGCGGCGATGGCACCGGGCTTGATGATGCGGTCAAACTCCTGCCGCGCAGCCACGCGGTCGAACCAATGGAAGGCCTGGGCCGCTGTAATCAGATCAGCGCAGTGATCCGGCAGGCCAGTATTGTCCGCAGTGCCGGAATGCGAAACAAAATGTGGATCGCTGCCGAGCAAACGCTCCGCTGCTTCACGCATTTCAGGGCCCGGTTCCACTGCGTGGACGGCGATCTGTCGCGGCAAAAACAAGGCTGACAGGATACCAGTACCTGAGCCTAAATCGACAACCGTGGAGCCGGGTTGCAACCCGGCTTCGAGGCAAAGCAAATCCACCGCTTCCGTGGGATAGCTGGGACGATAACGAATGTAATTCTCGACGCGGTCGCTGAATCGGTTCGCGTTCGGGATCATGTGCTTGCGGCGTTACAGCATCTGGCCTTCCAGCGCCTGCACTTCCTTTTTCACGAGGTTGCCCACGCGATGCTTGGCAAGGTACACCTGGGCGGCATTGATACCAAGTGCTGAGGCCGTCTTTGTCACGCCCCAGCCCTTGAGCACATAGCAGTCGAAGATTTGGAACTGGCGGGGAGAGACCCGCGCCTTCACGCGTTCCAGGGCGGCGGCAAAGATGTTGTCCTTCCACTCCTTGTCCCAGATTTTCTCAAGTTGGTTGTCCTTCTCCTGGGAAAGACGGTCCAGGATCATGCCAGAGTTGTCTTCGCTGTAGGCATCCCCTTGATCGGCCAGAGAAGGCTGACGCTTCCGGGCGCGGAACTGGTCAAGGATGCGCCAGCGGGTCATTTGCAGCAGCCATGCCTTGAAGCTGCCCGCACGCGGATCGTACTGGCCACGTTGCACTTGGCGGGCAATGGCGATGATGGTTTCCTGCACCACATCAAAGGCTTCCTCACGCGTGAGTCCCTGCTTAGTGGCCACGCTGTACACCAGACGCCAGTAGGTCTGATAGAATTCGTTCCAGGTTTTCTGGTCCTCCCAGTTGTTGAGGCGTTCAATGAGGCTCTTGCGGGTCTTTTCCCACAGGAAGCGTTCCTTCTTCACTTCTTCGTTCTCAGGTGTGCTTGGTGGTTCCATGTGTGGGGACGGGATCTCGGGAGAGAGGTACTACGCTCGAAGGATGGACGTGCTCGCAGAAGACGTGAGAAACACTCAACTCCGTGAAACTCTCATCGTCAAACGCTCACTTGCTGTGCTACGGTCGGGTCCAACACCCCCTCCAGCGATGAAAAAGGTTTGCCTTGTCTTGTGTCTGCCCCTGTTCGTTGCCCTCTTGAGCCCCCTTACAGCGGACGCCAAATTGAAGAAAAAGTCCTCGGGAGACTCTTCCAAAAAACCCTCGCTCTCTAACAAATCCACCAGCCGGGCGAGAATCGCCGAGCGCAATGTGGAGCTGGAGATCAATCCGCCCGAATTCGGCCCCGGCTCTAGCATCGAGCTCATCTTTGCCAATCCGATGATTGCCCCGGAGAAAGTCGGCTCCGTAGAGCCGGATTCACCCATCGTTGTGGAGCCCGCCCTGCCCGGCAAGTTTGAGTGGACCAGCACCCGGACCGGCCTCTACCGGCTCACGCAGGCACCCCGCTTCGCTTCCAGCTATCATTTCAGGCTGCGTGCCGGTATGAAGGACATCACCGGCGTGGAAGTCGCTCCCTGCTCCCTGCGTGATGTGAATACGGAGCTCTTCCGCATCGTGGGCCAGTACCCCACCTGGTTCGATGACGACATCTCGCGCACGCCCAAGTTCTTGTTTGAGTTCAATGATCCGGTGAACGCCGAAGCCGTCGCACCCGGGATGAGTTTCAAATGTGCCCAGACCAAGGAAAAGATCGAGGTGAAGGCACGCATGGCCACGGGTGCGGATTTCAAACCTTTCCAAGCGATGCCCACCCCCACCTGGGCAGAGGAGCTAGCCGATACCAAGCTCAACCTGGGGGCAGGTGTTGGGCGTGAAAGCGCCGTGATTATCGAGCCTGTGTCACCGCTCAATCCCGGCAAGGACTGGGTGCTCGCCATCACCAATACCATCGTCAATCGCGCTGGTACCTCCAAGCTCAACTCCGGCGACGAGATCAAGATCGGTTCGGTGAAGCCCTTCATCGTCGATGAGATCAAGCCGCACACGCCTTTCGATGCACCTTATTATGTGAACATCATTTTCAACCGCCCTCTGGCGGATCAAAAGGCCACGCCAGAGGAGCAAGCAAAGGAGAACAAGGCACGTGTCGCAGATCTTGCCTCCTTCATCACCATTGAGCCAGCGGTGGCAGACGCCAAGTTCTCCATTGATGGCAGCACCCTGCGCATCTCCGGCAGCTTCAAGCTAGCCCAGGCCTACCATCTGCTAGTGGCCGCCGAAGTCATTTCCGCTGATGGTCTCAAGTTGGCCGCAGCGGCTGAAGCCCACGTCGCTTTTGCGCCCAATGCGCCTTATGTCGCGGTCCCAACACACATCCATGCACAGCTCGCCACCGGCAGCGGCGACTTCGCCTTCACCGCCGCCAACGTAAAGAGCGTGCGGGTGCGAGCCAAGCGCCTCACCGGCGCAGAACTGGTGAAGGCCTCCGTGGCCTACAAGGGCTATGCGGAGAACAACGACATCGACAACGAGAAGCGCGACAAGTTCAAGCCCAAGGCCTTTGATTCCTTCCCTGGCAGCGTCGTGTTCGACCGCACTTATCCGCTCAATAAGCCGCTCGATCAGAGCACGATGACGGAGCTGAACTGGCGTGAAGTGCTCGGCAACACGCCCGCCGCACCACTCTTCATCCAGCTGGAAGGGCCCGCCATGCCAGGAGTGGAAGGCAAGCTGTCCATCGCACAGACCATCGTTGAGTTCACCGACATCGGGCTGTTTCAGAAAAACGATTTCAAGACCTCCACCGTGCTCGCCGTTTCGTTGAAGACTGGCAAGCCGTTGGCCAATGTGCGGGTCAGCCTTGCCGATCGCACCGGCACCATCCTTGGCAGTGCGCAAACGGATCTCAATGGTCTTGCAGGAATCGAAGCCAAGGACCCCGCCTATGTACTGGCTGAGAAGGACGGAGACGCGACCGCCATGGAGGCGGGCCAGTCGAGCACGCTGGTGCCGCTTTGGCGTGCCAATATCTCCACGGCCTGGCAATCCCCATGGGAGGCGCATCGCAAAACCTTTGTCTTCTCCGACCGCCCTCTTTACAAACCCGGCGATACCGCCCATATCAAGGCCTACACTCGCACCCTCACCGGCGATACTATGGCGCTGGATGCTGCACCAGTGAAGGCTGTGGCCGAGCTGCGCGATCCGCGCTACCACGTGGTGCAGGAGAAGGCAGTGACCTTCACCGCCAATGGTTCGTGGTCCGATGACATTCTGCTGCCCTCAGGCACCACCGGCTGGTATCATCTCTCCCTGCGCTTTCCCAAAAAGGGTGAAGGTGAAGACGCGCAACAGCAAGAAGATGCTACGGTAAGCCTGCGGGTGGATGATTACCGACCTAACACCTTCGAGGCGAAGTACGATATGGGTGCCCTCGTCGTTCAGCCCGACCGGCTCAAGCTGCCTTTCAGTGCCAACTATTTCATGGGCCAGCCGCTCACGCGAGCCAAGGTCACCTGGAACGCTTATCGCAACGATGAGTTTACCGCCCCCGACGCGTTCCATGACTATCACTTTGGCGACGCCCCGCGCTGGGCTCACTATGGTGAGGACCGCGATCCAAACATCACTGAAGAGGAGGAAGTGCAGCTTCCCCAATGGGATGCTGCGGGTGAGCTCACCCTCAGCCAGGAAGGCAAGGCCACGCTTGAGCTGCCCATGCCGCCACCCCTGCGCGGCTCCATGCCGCAGCACATCAATGTGCAGGCCGAGATCACCGACATTAATGAGCAGACGATCACCTCAAGCACTGAGTTCACCGTCCCCGGCGCGGCTTTCCTCATCGGCCTGCGTGGTCCCTCCATGTTCGCCACCACTGGCAAGCCCGCGAGCCTGGAAGCCATCGCTATCACCGCCGATGCCAAGCCTTATACGCAGGACATCAAGGCAGAGGTGAAGATCGAGCGCCAGAGCTACCACCCCATCAAGGTGAAGACCGCCGGCGGCGGCGAAACCACGAAGAATCAGGTCGTTCTGGAAGAGCAGTTCAAGGAGAGCGCCACGTTTCATGCCTTGACGGCCACCAGTGCTGCCACCCTCACCCTGCCGTTCACGCCCAAGCTTGGCGGCACTTACTTCCTGACCGTTGAGGCCGAGGATGCCACGGGCAAAAAATTGCTCTCGCGCATGCCCTTCTATGTGGTGGGCGGCAATGATTTCCCATGGGCGGTGGAGGACGGCACCATCATCTCCCTGCAGCCGGACAAGACTGTCTTCAAGCCCGGCGAAACCGCCAGCATTGTGGTGAAGACACCTATCGCTGGCACCGCACTAGTCAGTGTCGAGCGCAACCATCTTCACGGCCATTTCCAGGCCACCATCTCGCCAGAAAATCCGGTGATCAAAATCCCGATCATGGCTGAAGATGAGCCCAACATCTTCGTCTCCGTGCTCGTCTTCCGTGGCGCGCAGGACAGCCCGCAAGCGGTGAAAATGCCCGCCTTTAAACTCGGCTACTGCGAGCTCACAGTAGAAAGCCAGGTGCACGATCTGCGTGTCACGTTGAAGCCAGAGCACGACACCGTACTGCCGGGCGCTCCTGTGAATTTTACGGCCACCATTACCGACAACACAGGCAAAGCACTGCCCAATGCGGATGTCACACTATTTGCTGTCGATGAGGGCGTGCTCAGTCTCATGACCTTCAAGACACCGGACCCCGGCGCTTACTTTCATGACTCCCAGCCTCTCGCCATACGCACCAACAGCAGCTTCGGCAACATCCTCACCGAAGATGAGAAGATGCGGCGGCGCGGCAACAAGGGTTTCGTCGTGGGTGGTGGCGGCGAGGAAACTGAGACTAACATTCCCACGCGCAAAAATTTCATCGCCACCGCTCTCTGGACTTCTTCAGCCACCACCGATGCCAGCGGTCAGGTGAAGACTTCCTTCAAAGCTCCAGACAACCTCAGCCGCTTCCGCCTCATGGCTGTCGCCGCCGAGGGTGCGACCCGTTTTGGCCATGCCGAGAGAGGCATCACTATCCAAAAGCCGCTCATGATCGAGCCCGCCATGCCGCGCTTCGCCCGCCTGGACGACGAGCTTTTGCTCAAGGCCCTTGTGCACAACACCAGCGCCCAGAGCGGCGAGGTCGAGGTGCTGCTCACGCTCGACGACAAGGCCGACTTCATTACCGATGTGCGCCCCTTCACCTCGCCGGGCAGCGGCAAGCCGGAGGGCAAAGTTTGGAAACGTACCGTGCTCGTCCGCGCCAACGAGACAACCGCCGTCGCTTTCCCCGTCAAACTCGCAGGTTTGGGTGCCGCCAAGTGGTCATGGCAGGCGAGGACAACCAAGTGGTCCAACGCCACCGCGCTCTCGGACAAGATGGAGAGCAACTTTAATGTCGAGCACCCCATGCAGGAGCTGCGAGAGTCACATTACTTCCAACTCGCCGGCCAGGACGCCCCGCCTAACCTGTTACAGGGTGTCAACCCGCAGATCCTTGAAGGCCAGGGCACGGTTGCGGTCGATGTCAGTAGCTCGGAGCTAAGCGAAGTCAGCGACGCGTTGCGCTATGTTTTGCACTACCCTTACGGCTGTGTGGAGCAGACCACTTCGGCCATGATACCCTGGCTCGCACTGGGCGGCTTTAATGAACTCTTCCCCAAGGAGCTTGAGGCTTCCAAGTCAAAGAAGGCCCTGCAAATGGGCGTCAATCAGCTGCTCTCCATGACCACCGACAGCGGTGGACTCAGCTATTGGCCCGGCGGCAACGAGGCAAGCATGTGGGGCACCGCTTACGGTGGTCTGGCCCTCATCAAGGCCCGTGACATAGGCCTTCCCGTGCCGGCTGCCACCATCAACCAGATGCTGGACTACATGAGCAAGCAATTGCGCGAACTAGAAGATGAGCGCGATCCGAGCACGCTCTGCGATGCCGCCTTCGCTCTCTATACCCTCGCCAAAGGCGGCAAGCCCGAGCCTGCGTATCAGAACCAACTCTTCTCGCATCGCGACCGTCTTCCCCAGATCGGCAAGCTCTATCTCACACTCGCCATGCTCATCACCGATGCGCCTGAGAGCGAGGTGAAAACCCTGCTCGCCGCTACTGACGCCAAAGGCAATTTCGTCCCCTGGGTAGGCAACAAGGTGAACAACGCCCTCCGCCTCATCGCTCATACGCACTTGGGCGACACGGCTGCCGCTGACGCCGATGTGATTGCCCTTCTTCAGTCACGCAACGGCACCGGCGACTGGGGCAACACCTTCACCAATGCCTGGGCCATTACCGCTCTCGCCGCGCATCAGCGGAGCCAGAAAGCCCCTGCGGGACCACTCAAGCTCGAACTGCAATGGGATGAACTAAAGCAAAGTATCGACCTTGCCGGTCCGCTCTCCACCGGCAGTGCCGCCTTCGTCCTCAGCCCCACACAGGCTATGAAGCCGCTCACGCTTACCGTGCCTGCGGACGGCAAAGCATGGGCGCGCGTGGAGACCAAGGCCTGGAGCAATCTGCGTGAGTTCGCTGGTGAAAACAAGGGCTACGGCATCAGCCGCAGCTACGCCAAGCTGCTGCCCGATGGCAACACTCAGGGCATCGACGACTTGCATGTAGGCGATATGATCATCGTCCGCCTCACCGTCGAAACTCAGAGTCAGGACCGCTACCTGGCCATCAATGATCCCTTACCCTCCGTCTTCGAGGCGTTGAATCCCGAGTTCGATACCGACAATGTGCATCTCGAGTCCGTCCCTGAAGGCGTTGAAGACTGGTTCTGTGATCACCGGGAACTGCGCACCGACCGCGCCCTCTTCTTCACCGACAACCCGCCCGCCAAAGGCAAGTTCGTCCTTA
>JAQGPI010000368.1 GCA_028293175.1 Verrucomicrobiaceae bacterium
ACTGCCGGTAGTGTGGACGACGGCAAAAGCACGCTTATTGGCCGCTTGTTGTATGACTCGAAGTCAATCTTCGAAGATCAGCTTCTTGCCGTTGAAGAATCCTCCAAGCGTCGCGGCGATGGGCATGTGAACCTCGCGTTGCTTACCGATGGTTTGCGCGCCGAGCGTGAGCAAGGTATCACCATTGATGTGGCCTACCGTTACTTCGCCACGCCGAAGCGGAAATTCATCATCGCCGATACTCCGGGGCATATTCAGTACACGCGCAACATGGTTACCGGCGCTTCGACGGCCGACCTCGCCATCATCCTTATTGATGCGCGTCTGGGCGTGATTGAGCAGACAATGCGCCACACTTATCTGGCCAGCCTGCTGCGCATTGGTCACATCGTTCTCGCGGTGAACAAGATGGACTTGGTCAATTTTGACCAGGCGGTGTATGACAAAATTGTAGGCGACTACATGGCCTTTGCCAAGGGGCTGGACAATCTGCCGCAGGTAACCCCCATCCCGATGAGCGCGCTCAATGGTGACAACGTGGTGGACCGTTCCGAGAATACACCTTGGTACACCGGCCCGGCTTTGCTGGAACATCTGGAAACCGTGCAAGTGTATGCCGAGACTGCCGCCGATGCGGCGCGCTTCCCTGTGCAGTGGGTCATCCGCCCCATCTCCGATCAGACCGATACGAAGCTCGGCAACCTGCATGACTATCGCGGCTTCGCAGGGCGCATGGCCAGCGGCACCTTCCGCGTGGGCGATGAGGTGATCGTCTATCCGAGCGCGATGACCAGTCGCATCACCGGCATTCATACCTTTGAAGGCCCTCAGCAGGAAGCCATTCCTCAGTTGAGCTACAGCATCACGATTGCTGATGAAATCGACACTAGCCGAGGCGGCCTGATCGCCAACGCCTCTGAGCCTACTCTCACCAGCCAGGAATTCGACGCGATGATCTGCTGGTTTGCCGATAAGAAAACGCTGAAGCCACGCGGCCGCTTCCATCTGCGCCACACGACCAATGACGTGCGCGCCATCGTTACTGATGTGCTCTATAAGGTGGACATCAGCACGCTGGAGAAGTCCGCTGAGATCAAGGAGTTCCAGCTCAATGACATCGGCTGCATCCGCATCCGCACCTCTGCGCCGATCTTCTTCGATCCCTATGCGAAGAATCGCACCACCGGCAGCTTCGTGCTCGTGGATGAGCAGACCAATAACACCGTGGCCGCAGGCATGATTATCCGCGCCCTGGGCGATGGTTCTGAAGACGAGGAAGACGCCGGCGCGGCAATCTGAGCGCTAGCGCTCTTAAGATTTTCTCGACAGACTGTATCGGATTTGTGATGTTTTCAGGCATCGCAGATCGCGATCAAGTCTTATGAAACGAATCTTTCTGCTGTGGATACCGATGGTACTAGCGGCTGGCCGGAGCCAAGGCCAGTCGGTGGAACCGTTTGAGCTTCCACGTTTGCGTACTTCCTATGAGGGTGCCGTGCAGCGCGCTGTGAAGCCTCTGCAGGAAGCGTATCGAAACGAGCTGCTGAAGCTCCGCGATTCCTATACCAAGGCGGGCAGGCTCAATGAGGCGGTGGCGATTGCTGCGGAACTCGACGTCATCAATGCCAAGCTGGGACTTCCTCCCGCAAGACCTGTCGACGCAGCGATGCCGGTAAAAACAGTGGCGCTGGCAGGCGCAGAGGTCAAAATTTCCGCCAATGATGCCAACGGCTTCGACCTGGGGCCGGTGAATCGGGGAGATGTGATTATCCTGCAATATGTCGCCGGGCTGTGGAAGAGTCATGGCATCCTGGCCACCGCGAATCCCGATGATCCAAAGGAAGGGGGAGGGGACATTAATCGCCTGGTTATTGCCGTGGCTGCCGAAAAAGGGATGCCAGGAAAGGTGATCAAAATTGTGCCGCCTAGCACTATGGGCAAACCTTTCAAGTTCACCTTCCCCACCTCGCGCCCGGGTGCTGTGCTGAGGATCAATGAAAACAGCAATAATCCAAACAACCCAGGTGCGGTAATCTACAAGGTTACAATGGTCCATTGAGGGTGCGTGGTTCTGCAAGCGGGCCTGCGGGGTGATTCGAGGCAAAAATCCCCATCATTTGGATGCATTCCCTTGGTCGCTGGGCTACCGGGAGCCGCGCTTCATGTCTCACTCCCAGCAATCTCACTTCAGCAGAAACCTCAAGCGCGCAAGCCATTACCTTGTTTACGCGGTCTTCCGGTGTCTGGAAGCGGTGCTGAAGGTGCTGCCGATTGAGGTGGTGGCGCGTGGTGGGCGCTTTCTTGGCAAGGTGGTTTTTTACACGATGGGCAGGTACCGGCGGCTGGCGCTGGACAATCTGCGTATCGCGTTTGGCCCGGAGTCCACGGAGGAAGAACGCTGGCTGGTAGCGAAGGCACATTTTGCCTCGCTAGGCGGCAATATTTTTTGCGGTTTGAAGCTCCCTCTAATGGGCGAGCAAGAGGTGTTGAAACGGGTCACGACGGAAGGTGCTCATCATGGTGCCTCCGTGGCCGCCCAAGGCAAACCACTGCTTTATGCGGTGATGCATCTGAGTTGCTGGGAGCTCCTCACCCAGGTGCCCAGTGTCGTTGGTTATGGACGGCGTCCATCTAGCATTTACCAGCCGCTGGCCAATCCATTCCTGGATGCCCATGTGCGGCGCAACCGGGAGAAGCTGGGCTATATTCTGTTTGACCGCAGCGCGGGCTTCTCCGAGCCGTTGCGTCACCTGCGCGAAAGCCAGGGCACGCTCGGCGTGCTAGTGGACCAGCACGCGGGTGACAAGGGCGTATGGTGCCCGTTCTTTGACAGGCTGGCTTCCACCACCTCTCTGCCGGCGCTGATGGCGATACGCTGTGATACACCATTGCTGCCCATCGCGGTGTACGACAACGGCCTTGCCCGCTGGCGCATCGTGATCAATCCGCCAGTGTACAGCGGCGAAGCGAAGCCGACGGCGGAAGGCATCACGGCGGCGCTGAACATCGCCGTGGAGCGCATTGTTCGCGAGGCACCGGAGAACTGGTTCTGGGTTCACAACCGCTGGAAGACGCCCAAGCCCGAATTCCTGCTGAGCCATTACCGGCGCGGCATTACCCTGCCCGTTGGCTACGACATCAAGCAACTGAAACCCTTCGAACTGCTGCTGCGTTCGCCGAACTGGCTGGGCGATGCCTGCATGGCCTTCCCGGCGGTACGCGCCTTGCGCAAGGGCCGTCCCGATTTGCGGCTCACGGTCTTCACTCCTGGCAAGCTGGCGGATCTATGGAAGTCGCTAGGCATCATCGACGATATCATAACGAAGGACGGCAAGGAAGGCCCCCTGAGCGTATCCAAACGTATCAAGCAGCGTGCCCATTATGATGCGGCGATCCTGTTCACCAATTCGCCGCGCAGCACGATGGAATTCTGGCTCGCGGGCATTCCCCGTCTAGTGGGTTTCAAGGGTTCCTTTCGCTCCAAGCTTCTCCAGCAAATTACGCCTGAGCAAAAACCCGGCGCACCACCCGAACATCAGGCGCTCAAGTACCTGCGCCTCGCCCGCCACTCCGGTGCAGTGACCGAAGGAGCTGAACTGTTTGCCACCGGTCAACCTGTACAGACCGTTGATGGCTTTGTTCGCATCGGCGTTGTTGCGGGTGCCGAGTATGGTCCAGCAAAGCGCTGGCCGATGGATCGCTTTGCTGAAACGGCGAACCGTTTGTCGCACAATATGCCGCAGATCGAGTGGCAGCTCTTTGGCGCGCCCGGCGAAAAAGCCCAGGGCGAACAGCTCGCTGCCTTGCTTACCGGCAGGCATGTAAATTGGGTGGGCAAGACATCGCTGACCGAGCTGATTCAACTTCTGCGCGGCTGCACTTTATTGCTCACCAATGACACTGGCACCATGCACTTGGCGGCGGCTCTGGGCGTGCCAACCGTGACTATCTTCGGCAGTACGGAGCCGGTGCTTACAGGGCCTCTCGGCGACCACCACACCATTGTGCGTCATCACGTGCCGTGCAGCCCTTGCTTCAAGCGGGAGTGCCCGTTCGGCCATTATCAATGCATGAGCGGCATCACGCCTGTGCAGGTGGTAAGCGTAGTTTCACGTCAGCTTTCCACGTTGGCAGGCGCCTAAACGCTTTCCGTGCTGCTCATTGCACAAACCCAGGAATGCGCAACATTCCGCGTTCCATGAGATTCGAAGACCTTCGCGGTATCCTGCGTTACGTTCCCCAGTTCCGGGATCGTATTTTTGTGATCGCACTGGACGGCGCCTTGATGCGCCAGCCGAATTTCGCACACCTGCTGCAGGACATCGCGGTGCTGCAATCGCTGAATATTGAGGTGGTGCTGGTGTTTGGCGCGCGTGCGCAGATCATTGATCTCTCAGACAAGCGCGGCATTCCGGCCACTAGTGTGGACGGCATGGGCCGTACCGATGCCGCCACCATCGAGCTGGCGATTGAAGCCATCACGCGGCAGAGCAGCGAATTGATGGCACAGCTCAGCGCACTGGAACTTTCCGTCGCCGTCTCTAATGCCCTCGCCGTGCATCCCGCAGGCGTGATCAAGGGTGAGGACCAGGAGTTCACTGGTCGTATTGAGCGTGTGGATTCGGAGGCTTTGAAGGTCATGCTCAAGGCGGACATCATGCCGATTCTGCCGCCGCTGGGGTACGACGGCCGTGGCACCACGCTGCGCTTGAATTCAGATTCTGTAGCAGTGGAGGTGGCCTTAGCCTTGAAGGCGGCGAAGGTGATCTTTGTTTCTGAAGCGGGGCTTTCCGGCCCTGATGGTCAAAGGCTGGCTCAGCTCAGTGTGGCCGAGGCACGCGAGCTCGCGAAGACGCCGAACCTTGATGTGAACCTGCTTTCGAAGCTGCGTTATGGCTCCCTCGCTTGCAGCGAAGGCATTCCGCGCGTGCATGTCGTGGATGGCACCCAGGAAGAGGTGTTGCTCGCGGAGCTCTTTAGCAATGAGGGCGTGGGGACGATGATCCATGCCGATGACTACCAGCAGATTCGCAAGGCACGACCCAGCGATGTGCCTAGCCTGATCAGCATGATGCAGCAGTCCGTGGAGGATGCGGCGCTGGTGAAGCGCAGCCGGGATCAAATCATTGGCCGCATCAATGACTTCTTTGTGCTGGAGCTCGACGGCAATCCCGTGGGCTCCGTCGCCATCCATGCCTTCAACACCGATGATGGCACGGGCAAGTTAGCGGAGCTGGCCTGCCTGTATGTGCAGCGTTCGCATAAGAACAAGGGCCATGGCCAGAAGCTGGTCGCCTTTGCCGAAGAAACGGCGCGCAATCGTGGCTGCGAGCGTCTAATCGCGCTGAGCACGCAGGCCTTCCGCTTCTTTGAAGAGAAGATGGGCTACACGGTGGCTGATCCCAGCATCATGCCCTTGGCACGGCGTGCTGAGTATGAGAAGAGTGGCCGCAATTCGAAGGTGTTGTACAAAACATTGAAGTAGAGAGGCCATGAGCAGCCCCTTTCCCAGTCAATGGCCTGCACCGAAGCCTGTCGTGCATACCGGCAAGTTTGTCGTGCTCACGCCCACGGATCTGGATGGTGATATGGAGGAGCTTTTTGCCGTTGGCCACGCCACGGGGCAGGTCAGGAATTTGTGGGAATACCTGCCCACCGGACCCTTTGCCGATGTGAGCGAGATGCGTGCATTCTTTGCCAAATGGCAGGCCCTTGCGGACGTTGTTGTCTTTACCGTGAGCTGTGCGGAAAGCGGTCGCAAGATAGGGATGATCTCGCTGCTGCGCATCAATCCCGCGCACGGCGTAGCCGAACTGGGCATGATTTGGTATGCTCCATCGGCCCAGCGGACAAAGGCTAACACGGAGGCTGTGTACTTGCTGCTCAGCCACTTGTTTGACGAGCTTCATTACCGCCGCGCCGAATGGAAGTGTGACAACGCTAATGAGCGCAGCAGGGCCGCTGCACTGCGCCTGGGCTTTCAGTACGAGGGCTTGTTCCGTCAGCACATGGTGCGTAAGGGATGCAACCGCGACACCGCGTGGTTTGCCATGCTGGATGGGGAATGGCCATTGCGGAAAGCTAATCTAGAGCGCTGGTTGTACGGGCACGAAGAAGTCTCTCTCACACAATTGAACGCGGTCGTAGCCTGACTCCAATGTACATACCTCCCAACAACCAGGGCCCCACGGATGCGGGCGAAGTCAGCGCATTCATGCGGCGGCATAGCTTTGCCACGCTCGTTACGCATGATGGGCAGGCTCCTTTTGCCACCTCAGTTCCAGTGCTGATTCATGAAGGCGGGGGCGCGCATGGCACCATTGTCGCCCATATCGCAAGGGCAAATGCGCAGTGGCGGCATTTTGCCAGTGGCGAGCAAGTGCTGGTGATTTTCCACGGCCCGCACGCTTACATATCGCCATCATGGTATGAGACACAACCTGCGGTGCCCACCTGGAACTATGCCGCCGTTCACGCTTATGGCGTGCCGCAAATCATCACTGATCATGACCGGGTGGTGGCCATGTTGCATGAACTGGTAGAAGCCCATGAAGCCGGTCGCGAGAATCGCTGGGCCGGTGAAATGCCTGCTGAATACCGCGATAAATTGGTCGCAGGCATTGTCGGCTTTGAGATCCCCATCACCCGCTTGGAGACCAAGTACAAGCTCAGCCAGGGCCGCTCAGCAGCAGACGTAAAAGGAGTGATTGCCGCACTCTCGGCTTCATCCGATCAAACGGAGCGAGAAGTGGCGGAGATGATGGCGGAAGTCCATCAACGCTTACAATGATTCGCGCGCCACAAACACCGGCATCACCCGCACGTTGCCCCGCCTCACCTGTCCGCCTTTCACCAAGCTCATTACCGTTTTGAAAACGTTGCGGGCGAACGTGGAAGGACTCACCACGTAGCGCGCCATGCGAGGCACCGTACTGTCGAGGAAAGCGTCGTCATCACGGCAGAGCAGGGCCATGTCTTCGGGGATGCGAATGCCCAGCTTCAAGAGATGCGTGAGAGCGGTGAGGGCAAAACTGGAGCGGGCGATGAGCATCGCATCCGGCGACGGACTGCGGCGCAGCATGCCATCAATTACCCGGCAGACACTGGAGGACGTTCCATCATGGTGTCCTACTTCGCCTGTTACCTCGCGCGTGTGCCGTGCCGCCAGTCCTTCGAGAAAACCGGCCTCGCTTTCGGCATCACCGCCGAACTGCGGCTTGAGAATCAGCAGCGCCAGCCGCCGGTGTCCCCGGCCTGCCAGCAGGCCCACGGCGTGGCGGCATACCGCGCGGTAATCACGGTCCACGGTGGGCAGATCAATGCCAGGAACATGAGAGCCCACCACCACACAAGGCACGCCGTGTTCGGCGAACCAGCGCTTGATGGGATCCGTTGTTTGATACAAGACCCATACAGCGGCAGGCATGTCGCGCACCACGGTAGCGAGGTTATGACCGGGCCTGCGCTTGCCGAAACTGCCGCTCCCCACCTGCACATGCAGCAGATGGCCTGCCGTGGCGAGCTGGCTGCGCAGTTCATCCACCCAAAGCATGACGAAGGGCGGCATGGCGTTGAGGGGCTCGGGGCTGAGCAGGCCAACCGTGAGGGTGCTGGGGGGCTGTGCAGTTTTTTTTACCAGCAGCCGTGTGCGCCTGCCATGGGCCACATCGACCAGTCCCTCACTGCGCAGTACCTCCATGGCCGCGCGCAAGGTCGGACGGCTGATCTGCCATTGATGGCAGAGGATCCGTTCGCCCGGTAGACACTCCTGCCACAGGCCGGTTTCGATGGCCTGTCGCATGATCTTCACCGTCTCCGTAACGAGAGACGAACGAAGCGGACGCAAGGCGGGAGTGGTCATGCCGGAGTGAAGCATGAAAGCCTGTGACTGGTCAATTGAAATGACCAGTGAGGAATCCTTGTCCTGCCGCGTTGAAAGTTGTCTCATCCCCATCCACCCAACATGAAACCAAGCCTGATTTGCATCGCCGCTTTTGCCGCCACGGCCCTCTGTTCTCTCACGGCTGCGGAGCCTTCGTTGGAGAAGACGGACCTCTTTGAAGTCAATACCAACGGCTACAAGGTCTATCACATTCCGGGCATCGTGGTCACTGCAAAAGGCAGTGTGCTGGCCTGGTGCGAGGCCCGCAAAAAAGGCGGCGACTGGGACCAGATCGACATTCTGTTGCGCCGCTCCACGGATGGCGGCAACCTCTTCAGTGAGCCGAAACGCATCGCTGATGTGCAGGGACCAATCACCAAGAACCCTTTCTCCCTGCGAGTCAAAGGTGTGGACCCCAAGGATGTGACTTACAATAATCCGGTTCTCATTGCCGACCGCGATGGCACCGTGCATGGCGTGTTTTGCATTGAGTACATGCGCTCGTTCTACATGCGCAGTGAGGATGATGGCATGACCTGGAGCACGCCCGTGGAGATCACCAGCGCCTTCGAGACATTCCACAAGAACTACGACTGGAAGGTGCTCGCTACTGGCCCTGATCATGGCATCCAGCTCAAGGGCGGCCGCCTTGTGGTGCCTGTCTGGCTCTCCACCGGCACGGGCGGCAATGCCCACCGGCCTTCCGTGACTGCTACCATCTACAGCGATGACCAGGGCAAGACCTGGAAGGCGGGCGACATCGCGGTGCCTTGCACGGATGACTGGGTCAATCCCAATGAGACGGTGGTAGTTGAGTTGGCGGATGGAAGCGTAATGCTCAATGTGCGCAATGAGTCCAAGGCACATCGTCGTCTGGTCACTATCAGCAAAGACGGTGCCACGGGCTGGAGCACGCCGAGGTTTGATGATGCCCTGCTGGAGCCCATCTGCATGGCGGGCATCGTGCGCTACTCCCTAGACAAGACGCGCCTCCTTTTTTGCAATCCAGACAGCCTCAGCCGCGCCGATGGTAAGGAACAGCCGGGCAAAAGTCGCGACCGCAAAAACTTGAGTGTGAAGATGAGCTACGATGAAGGCAAGACCTGGGCGGTGAGGAAGGTGCTGGATGCGGGATACAGCGGCTACAGCGACATTGGCGTGATGAAAGACGGCACCATCCTGTGCTTCTATGGCCGGGGCGATGCCAAGGATTTCGGCGGCTATGCCTTCAATCATCTCACCCTCGCCCGCTTCAATCTAGAGTGGCTTACCGATGGCAAGGACAGCGGCAAGCCATGAGGTCAATTCTTGCACTCCTGCTTGTTGCCACGGCAGCCCGCGCCGTTGTGGTCGAGGCTGATGTGTGCGTGTATGGCGGCACCTCCGGCGGTCTGTCGGCGGCTGTGCAGGCGGCACGCACGGGCAAGAAAACCGTCATCGTTGAGCCTAACAAGCACATGGGTGGAATGACGGCGGGCGGACTTAGCGCCGTGGACATCGGCGATCCGCGTTCAGTGGGCGGCATTGCCCGTGAGTACTTCAGCCGACTCGTGGCCAGCTATGGTAAGGCTTTGCAGTGGGACCAGCCATTCAAAGGCACTGGCGGCCCGGCGACGGGCGGCTCCTATTCCATCGAGCCGCACGTGGCGGAGCAGGTGTTCAAGGACATGGCGCGTGAGTCAAATGTCACAGTGTACTACAATGCCCGTCTTGCCGGTGCGAAAAAGGAAGGCTCACGGATTCTGGAACTGGTCATGGAAAACGGCGATGTCTTCCGCGCGAAGATCTTCATCGATACCACCTATGAAGGTGATCTCATGGCCAAGGCGGGCGTGACTTACACGCTCATGCGTGAAGGCAATGCCAGGTATGGCGAGGCTTACAATGGCATTCACTATGCGCCCAGGTTTCTGCCGCGCCTGACTCATAAGAAGCCCGGCGCAAATGGCCGGGCCCCCGATGGCCTGGGCGTGTGGGACCGTGACCTGCCGCTCGATCCCTATGTGGTGAAGGGCGATGCGGAGAGCGGCCTGCTGCCCCTGATCAATGAAGGCGAGCCCGGCAATGTGGGCGATCCCGCGCCGGGCATCCAGGCCTACTGTTTCCGCTTGTGCCTGACCACCGCCACTGATCGCTTGCCGATCACACCGCCGCCGGACTACGACCCGAAGCGTTATGAGATCGTGGCGCGCTTCATTGAAGGCTGCCAGGGCATTGGTGACGAAATGGACCTGCGCTGGTTTTCAAAGTATGACGCGCTGCCAAACGACAAATGGGACTTCAACACCGCGACCTTTGGCGGCAATCTGCCGGGTGCCAATTGGAACTGGCCGGAAGCGAGCTATGCGCGCCGCGAACAGCTCGCGAAAGAGCATGAAAATTACCATCGCGGCCTGCTGCACTTCCTCGCTACTGATCCGCGCGTGCCGGTGAAGGTGAGGGATGAAGTGAAGCGCTTCGGCCTGCCGAAGGATGAGTTCACGGACAACGGCGGTTGGCCGCATCAACTCTATATTCGTGAGGGGCGGCGCATGATCTCTGATTTTGTGATGACTGAGCATCACACCTTTGGCCGCCAGATCGTGCTCGATTCCATTGGCCTTGGATCGTATGGCACCGATACGCATGAGATTCGCCGCATCGTCAAAGACGGCGTGGTGTGCCGCGAAGGCAAGACTGCTGGTGGCCGCGATGGTTTCGGTCCGTATCAAATCGGCTACGGTGCCATCGTGCCGCGCGAAGCGGAGTGCAGCAACCTGCTCGTGACCTTCGCATTGAGCGCCAGCCACACTGCCTTCAGCAGCATACGCATGGAGCCCGTCTTCATGGTCACCAGTCAGAGTGCGGCGACGGCGGCGTGCATGGCCATTGATGACAAGGTGGCGGTGCAGAAGGTGGACCGCGAGCGTTTGCATGCCCACCTGTTAAAGGATGGGCAAGTGCTTGAGTCAAAGGAGCCGGCCAAGTCCGCCAGCAAACGTATCAAGACCAATTCTGCCAAGGTTAAATCGCCAACACTGGACGAAGGCATTTTTGAGCTGCGAGTGGCCGCCCCAGGGCCTTCCGTGTTCGCCGATACCATCCTTCAGGAAGCCATCGACAAGGTCGCCGAAGCGGGCGGCGGAGTGGTGTTATTAGGTGCAGGAGATTTCAAACTGTCACGCCATGCCGGAGATGAAACCCTGGTGCTCAAGGACGGCATCATCTTGCGCGGCCAGGGCTATGCCACGCACCTTTACCTTGATCCGGCAACGCCGCCGCAGCCTGCGCGTTATTACCCTGTACGCATTGGTACTGAGACGACGCCAGCCAGCAATGTCGTCGTCGAATATCTCCGTTATACGGGAAACAACGCGAAGATCGGCGGCGGCTCTGTGATGGGATTCAACACCCGCCTGGGGGCTCCTGAAGCGCGTCTCTTGTCGTGTGACAACATCACCGTTCAGCACTGCTGGATCTATGACGCTCAGCAGGCGGCAGGCTGCACCAAGGACGGCATCCTGGCTTATTCGACGGAGGCGCGGCAGGCAGCGCAATTCAAGAACTGGCAGGTATGCCACAACGTCATCGACACCTGTGGCAACAAGGCGGTGGAACTGGCGGAGTGCAATGGCGGCCTCATCGCGGACAATCACATCACCAACACGAAAGACGGCCCGCAGGTGATCTTTGGCAGCCGGAATGTGCAGATCCGCGACAACGTGGTGTATTTCAAGGTTAGCGGTATCAACATTACCGAGGGATCAAACCACATCCGTGTCAGCGGCAATCATGTGGAGCCGGTGCCCACGGTCAGCAAGACGGCCGACGGCGGTTGTCTGTTCCTCCGCACAGAGGCGCAGCCGTTGGCGGGCGGGATATCGGATGTCATTGTCACCGGCAACATCTTCCGCGACACCCTGACGAAGGCAAGGCGCGCGGTGAAGTTCCACACCCGGGAGGAAGCCCTTTCCTGCACTTATCAGAGGATCAGTTTCAGTAGCAATGTGTTCGATGGGGATGTGGTTTTTTCCGATGAGAAAAGCCCCGGCAAGACCATGATCAAGGACGTCCTGTTCAGCGACAACATCTGCGAGGGCGGCATTGTCTCCGTTCCAAACACGACTATGATGACGAGCAACATCGTCATTCGTGGCAATATGATGCGTGGAGCGGGAGACTGCACTCTCAATGCGAGCCATTGGGTTTGGTCGGGCAACACGCACACGGACGGCTCGCTGAAGGTCGCCGAAGGTGCCGCAGGCAATGTGGTCCACGAGAATGTAACTACCGTGCCGATTGCCGACAACGGCACGGGCACCAGTCTCTCCAACAACAGCGTCATCGCCAAGACTTCTCCATGAGTCATCCTACACTATCTCACGCCGACTTCCTCCAGCTGAAGCGCTGGAACACGCCCACCATCTACAATGGATGGGAGCAGATCACGAAGCGCAACATTGCCGCTGAGGGCTTCAAACACGAGTAGACGCGCGATTTCATGCCGCACATGGGGCCGATTGTGGGCAAGGCTGTGAAGGTGTTGAATGAGCCCATCAACCAGGGCCA
>JAQGPI010000022.1 GCA_028293175.1 Verrucomicrobiaceae bacterium
CCTGCACCTCGTCACCGATTTCTCCTACCGAAACGGCACCCTCGTGGCCCCCCGCGTCGTCCGCGTCGGCGATTCCTCCGGCTTCATTGATCCCATCTTCTCCAGCGGCGTCCTCCTCGCCATGACCAGCGGCCAGCAAGGCGCGCAAGTCGTCCACGCCGCGCTTACCGCCGGCAAGACCATGACCCCCGCCATGAAGGCCTATGAGAAGGACACCCGCGCCCGCATCGGCCAGTACTGGGAATTTATTGAGAACTTCTACAAGCTCCACTTCGCCCAGCTCTTCTTCAATCCCTACAACCGCTGGGGCATGGTCTGCGCCATCAACGCCGTGCTGGCCGGGAGAACGAAATTGTCCTGGGCTGTGAAGTGGCGTCTGCGCGTGTTCTTTACCCTCGCTTGGCTCAATAAGCACATCCCGGTGGCGGAGCGGATTGAGGTGAATTGAATTGCCTCCGTATCGAGGCAAAGCAGTACCAGCTTTGGCTAAGCCTTACGGCATTGCCTGGACGATCTTCATGGTCTCCATGCTCACCGTGCAAACGCGGGCGAGGAGGGCGATGACAGCTTCTTTGTGGTCGGCGAAGCGGTAGGTGTTAAACTTCTCGGCGATGGTGGGGTCGCTAATCTTGTGTTCTTTCCACTGGTCCAGGACCCATTCGAGGCCGCTACGGTTGCCTAGCTTGTAGGCCCAGGCGATGGAGGGAATGCCGTTGAGGGTGGTGGTCGCGTCGATCTCAATGCCGCCGGTTTCCCTGATGAGTCGCAGCTTTGGCTTCAGGTGCGGCTTGTCGTCAAAGAGGTGCTTCGCCGGGCGCAGGGGTTCATCGGGCAGCAGGTCGGCCTGCTTGGAGACTGGCTCCTTGCGGTCCATGCGCTCGAAAGCAAAAGGCGCGGCCTGCTCGTAATTCAGGTGCAGGTCCATGAGCGCCTTGCCCCAGCGCACCCACTGGCGGAAGTCGGCGTAATACGGCAGGCGCGGGAACTCGCGTTTCAGGTTAATCTCGTACGTGGCCCGATAGGCCGGGTGATGCAGCACGGCATAGGTGTAGTGAAAAATGTCTAGCTTGGTGATCTTGGGATCACCGTAGTGCGTTTGAAACTGCTTCAAGCCCCAGTCGGTGAGGTTGTCGTGGCGCGTGCCTTCGGAATCGTAGCGGTAAAGGGCGAAGCCAAAGGTCCCACCATTACCCTGTTTAATGAATCCATAGTCAAATGGCATGTTTGCGGCCAAGGCACTAAGTCGAAAAGAAGCGGCGACTGAATGTACCGCTATAACAATGTTTTCATTGCCCAACTCTGGCCCAAACATCTGGTAGTGATACTCAGTGAGCCGATCAACAAACATCTTCTCAGAATAAAAAAACAGTTGGGTGAAAGGACGGAATAAAGAAGGGACAATCCACTTCCGGTCAAACTTGGATTTACGACCCTGCTCAAACTTTGTCTTGAGATCAGCACTCCATTTGAGCGTGACGTGGAATGTGAAATCTGCTGCCTTCATGAGACGGTTGTACTCGTCGCCGAAAAACTTGGATTTTTTCGCCAGCACACTTTGCTCCGCATCATAGACCCACTCATCACGGTTACTCTTGATTGCGTTACAGGAAAATCCGAATATTGCTTGCTCCGGTTCGCCCACAAGGGGCAGCAAACTCTTAAAATCGCTAACATCCATTTGCAGCCAATTGCCGTCGGCATCAGGCTGAACATTTTCCATTTCCAGCGTTTCAATCTTGGCTGCGCTGAGGATTTCGAGCTTGTTCTCGCGGGTCACCTCATCGGCCATGAAGGTGTAGGAAATACGGCAGGATTGTGGTGCTGTACCGCGCCTGTCCTTGACGAAGAAGACTATGGCGACACCGGCTTGAATTCCAAAGATATTGTGCTTGGTGCGGGAGATTTTGGGATTAGCCCGCACATCGCTTTTTGTGTCCACGATGTAGATGTGGTCGAACTCCTGGGCGACGGTTTTGCGAAAGCCGTCATAGGTCCGCGCGTCAACAAAAGAGCGGTTGCAGATAAAGGCGACGATACCCTGGTCCGCAAGGCGGTCGCTGGCCCAGCGAATGAAGCGGGCGTACATGTCATAGACCTTGGTCTTCTGCGCGGTGCTGGCATCAATGTAGGTGGCCTTGATGCGCTTATCGATATGGGCGTAGGTGCGGTTCTTGTTGTTGTCGTTCTCGTTCTGCTGGTTGGCGTTGTAGGGCGGGTTGCCGATGATGACGCTGATCTTCTTTTTGTTCTGCTCCTTGATGCGGCGGGTGTTTTCCTGGCTGAGGCCGCCGAGTTCAAACTGGTTTTCCACGTTCAGGCCCTCGGTGTTGTCGAGGGTATCGACGAAGCAGATGTTATCGAACGGGACGTAGCTGCCCATCTTGGCGTTGTAGGCAGTCTCGATGTTCAGGTTGGCAATGTAGTAGGGTAGGATGGCGACCTCATTGGCGTGCAGCTCATCCTTGTATTTGCGGGCCAGGACATTGCGCGGGAGGTATTCGATGATCTCGCAGATGTAGGTGCCGGTGCCGGTGGCGGGATCAAGGATGTCCACGCCTTTGTCCGCGAGGCCTTTACCGAAGTGGCGGTGCAACAGGGTATCGGTGGAGCGGATCATGAAGTCCACAATCTCACCAGGGGTGTAAACAATGCCCAAGCGGTCCGCGCCCTTGGGATTGTAGGCCTTGTAAAAGTTCTCGTAGATGACCTTGAGGAAGGTCTGCTTTTCCTTGGGGCTGACGATGCTGGTGGCCTGGGCCTTGATGCACTCGTAGTAGTGCTTGATGTGGCCGAGGGTGTCGCGCTTCGTCTGGCCGGTGAAGAAGGTGGCCTCCACTTCCTTCAGCTCGCGGGCGATGTTGTTCTCGTCCAGTAGCTGCGTGTCGCTGAAAATGGAGAGGAAGATTTCTTCAGTGAGAATGTGCTGGATGAGCATCTCATCCACATCCGCCGGGGTGACGGCGGGATTGATGGCGGTGCGGCACAGCTCCAGGAAAGTATCGCGGCGCTTGCGAAAGGGGGCATTGGCCGTGCTCTGCGCATCGATCATCTCCCGCAGGGTTTTGACGATGCTGGGGATGTCTTGCTTGAAGCGCTCGACGGCCTGCTTGAATTCGCGCACCTCGGGGTGTTCGAAGGAGACGTAGGCTGTGAGGAGTTCGTCCAGCGCCTCGTTGTTATCGAAGGGGGTACTGAACATCCGTTGGCCGTCCTGATAGAGGATGGCGGTGCGGGAATCCTCGAAGAGAATATTGGAGTCGGGGTAGCCTTTGGCGAACTTCTTGGCAATCTCTACGTCAAGGTCGTCTGAGGTGTCCTTGCTTTCCCAGAATCCGTAGTCGAGGCGCAAGCTGTTTTTCAGCGTGCCGTCTGGTGTGACGGTCTTCTTGCGCTGTGGGTTATAGTACGACAGTTCCTCCACGAGCAGGAGGTCCCTTGGGCGGGCGTAGGCATTGATGAGGCCGTGAAAGGCGCGCCGGATAGAGGTCTCGTTGTAGCTGCCTCCATAACGGATGATTTGATCAACCTCCGAATGGTAGGTGTGGATGGAACCGAGATTGACCATAAAGGGGAGGTGAGGCAGCTTGGTCCGATCACGTGCGTATGCACCAGAAAGACCCAAATGCTTTTGGCCATCAAAGCGCGTATGACATTTAGGGCAAGGGCCAATGAGCCGAAACCATCACAGGGCATCTTCCCTTAGCGGCGGTGAAACATTATCCATTCAAGGCCTCATTGAAGCCTAAAAAATATGGTGCGCGATGCAGGTTTCGAACCTGCGACCCCTACCGTGTGAAGGTAATGCTCTACCACTGAGCTAATCGCGCGACTCCCAAAAAACGTGGGGCGAGTATGTACGCTGGGGCGAAAACTTTGCCAGCGTTTTTTTCAGTTTTACTCACACGCGGAGGGAGGCCTAGCGACGACCTATTTGTGGCGTTGCGCTCGCCGGGCTTCTTCTTACCTTTCTTCCTTCCTCATGGACACGCCGCTTCCTCCTCTGCCCAGCATCCCGCCGCCTTCCTACGCGCCGCCGCAGGAGCCGGTAAGCGCTTCCTCCTTACCGCCCGGTCATGGTTTTCCGCCTGCGGCTTCGCCCCCACCGCCGCCACCTCCTGTCGCACCTTCCATCATGTACTCGTCTCCGCCTCCACCGCCCCGGTCCAATGGCTGCCTCTGGGCGACCATTGTATTTCTGAGCCTGTTGCTCATTCTGTTGCTAGTGGGCAGCTTTCTATTCAACGCGGTCATGACGGTGGGTATATCGTCACTGGGGGATCTTTCCTCGATGGAAGGCATTACCGGGACCCCGAAGGCACGGCACAAGTTTGAAGAGTCGCTGGAGGAGCCCGGCAAGGCGGACTCCAAGGACCGTATCGTGCGCATCGACCTTGAAGGCATCATCATGTCTGGCGGAGGCGCTGAGGGCCTCTTCAGCCAGGGGATGCCGATGGTGGAGAAGATCAAGCGCTCGCTGGAGCAGGCGGTGAAGGATGACAGGGTGAAGGCGATCGTGCTGCGGGTGAACTCGCCCGGTGGCGAGGTGACGGCCTCGGACATCATGTACGCGGCGGTGAAGGCGGCGGCGAAGGTGAAGCCGGTGGTGGTGTACATGGACTCCATCGCGGCCTCGGGCGGCTATTACATTTCCTGCGGTGCGACGCAGATCGTGGCGACCGAGACCACCTTGACCGCGAGCATCGGGGTGATCATGGAATCACTGAGCTACCACGGCCTCTTCGACAAGGTGGGGCTGGGGATGAACACCTTTACCAGTGGTCCGCTGAAGGACACGCTGAATGGCGCGCGGCCTATGCGACCCGAAGAGAGAGACTACATCCAGGGACTGGTGAACGGGATGTATGACCGCTTCCTGACGGTGGTGGCCGAGGGGCGTCACTTGCAAAAAGAAGACCTGCGCAAGGGCATTGCGGATGGTCGCGTGGTGAGCGGCGCAGATGCCCTGAAGGCGAAGCTGGTGGATAAGATTGGCTACGTGGAAGACGCTTACAAACTGGCCAGGGAACTAGGCAAGGCGCCGGATGCGATGGTGGTGAAGTATAGCCGCAGCTCTGGGCTGTTCGATCTCTTCGGTGCTGAGGCCGAATCGCGCAGCAAGGTGGAGTTGCAACTGCCAGGGCCGGCGATGCTGCCCAAGCTGCTGCCGGGCCAGATGTACTATCTGCCTGAGACCTTTGCGCACTAAGTCACAGCCCTCAATTTGATGCCCGACGCGACCACGCTCGCTGTTCTTCAGGACGTTGTGTGCATTTGCGTGCTCGCTGCTCTGATCGGGGCGGGGGTGTATACCGCCTTGCGTTCCATGGTGCCGGTGGCACTGCTGAAGAACCAGGGTCGGCGCATTGCGCAAGGTACCAATGAATGGCTGGATGTGCCGATGGCGTTTCTGATCGTGGCATTGATGGCGGGCAGCCTGTTTACCACCAAGGGATTGGAAAAATCGGTGGTGGGCGAGACCGCCAAAGCGGTGTCTGATTTGACCCATCTGCAAAATGTGGCTGGCTCGGTGGTAATCACGCTGGCCTACGTGGCTTTGCTGATCGGCTATCTGCGCGCGGTGAGGGAATGTGATCCGGCGGAGGTATTTGGTCTTCGCCGGCTAACGGTCAAGAAGGCCTTGATGAAGGCGCTGATTTGGATTGTACCCGCCGTGATCGTGGTGATGGCTGTGGCGGTGCTTTCTGACAGATGGCTGGAGGGCCTTTTGCCTGATAATGACAAGCAGGCGGTGGTGAAGCTTCTGGAAGACACGAAGAGCCCGCTGGTGAAGATGGCCATGACCTTCATGGCGGTGATCGTGGCACCGCTGGCGGAGGAGATCATGTTCCGGGGCTTTATATTCGGCGTGCTCAGGCGCTACACGGATACTGTTTTTGCCGGGCTGATCAGCGCACTGCTGTTCGCCGCCGTGCATGTGCATCTGGGCAGTTTCCTGCCGCTCTTTGTGCTAGGGCTGTTCTTTGTGATGGCCTATGAAGCCACGGGCTGCCTGCTGGTGAGCATGTTCATGCATGCCTTGTTCAATGCTGGGCAGATCGTGATGATGCAATTTGACAAATCGTGAGCCTGCCCATGGAAACGCTTTCGGATATAGGCGAGGATTCGCTGATCCAGCGGCTGGTGGCGGACCTTCCGCAGCTGCCTTCGGTGATCGTGGGGCCGGGAGATGACTGCGCGGTCGTGAAGGGCACAACTGAGGGGCATCACCTGCTGCTGAAGACTGATGCGGTGGTGGAGGGCGTGCACTTTCTGCGCGATGCGCCGCCTCATTTGATTGGCCGCAAGGCGCTTGCCCGGGCGATCAGTGACATCGGTGCGATGGGTGGCATTCCCTTGCATGCGCTGGTGACGCTGGTGCTGCCTGCCGATCTCGATGTGGCTTTTGTGGGAGGCCTTTACCAAGGCATGCGCGAGCTGGCGGATGAGTTTGGCGTTAGCATCGTGGGCGGTGAAACCACGAGGGGATTGCAGATCGTGATTTCCGTGACGCTCACCGGCGAGGTGGAGGCGGACCGGCAGGTGTTGCGTTCAACAGCTCGTGAAGGCGATGCTATCATGGTGACGGGGCGGCTGGGCGGCTCGATTAAAGGGCATCATTTTACTTTCCGACCGAGGCTTCAGGAGGCTCGCTGGCTCGCGCAATATCATTGGCCGAACGCGATGATGGATCTCAGCGATGGACTCGGGAAGGACTTGCTCAGACTAGCAGCGGCGAGCGGTCTGGATTTCGTGATTGAGCCTGGCGCTCTGCCTTGCAATGCAGGGTGCACGGCGGCGCAGGCCTGGGGCGACGGCGAGGACTATGAGCTGTTGTTTATGATCGCTGATGAGACGGAATTGATGAGCGATTGGGCTCAGTCTTTTCCTGAAGTGTCCCTGACGAAGATTGGCAATATGGTGGCGACGGGGCAGGGGAGTGTGCCGGATTTTGCCAGCACGGGCTGGGATCCGTTTGTTAAAGACGGTGGCTCAGCGTAATCGAATAGGACCATGACTTTCCTTTCCTCTGCTGATGACACGATGGCCTGGGGCCACTCGCTGGCAGCCTCCTTGCAGCCAGGGGATGTTGTGGCGCTATGCGGGCAACTTGGCGCGGGCAAGACGCATGTGGTGAAGGGTTTGCTTGATGGGCTAGGATCAAATGAAGACGTGACAAGTCCTACCTTCAGTCTCGTGCATGAGTACCAGAAGGCGCGGCTGCCGGTGTTTCACTTTGATTTCTACCGGATGACAAGCGAGGCCGAGCTGCTCAACATCGGCTGGGACGAGTACCTGGATGAGCCCGGTGTGGTGGTGGTGGAATGGGCGGACATGTTTCCGTCATTGTTGCCGCCGCATGCGCAATGGTTTCAGCTTGAAGTCTTGCCTGAGGGCGGACGGCGTGTTACGGCCCTGCCCGCCGCACCCCAACCATGACTTCTGCCATCCTAGCCATCGAACTGTCCACGCCAACCGGCCAGCTTGCCGTGGTGCGAAACGGCGAGGTGCTGTTCGAGAGCGCCTTCACTTCCAATCGCTCGCACAATTCGATGCTCTACGCACCGCTGGCCGAAGCACTGACGGCTGCGGGAAGTAACCTGGGCTTGATCGTGGTGGGCACGGGCCCTGGTTCATACACCGGCGTACGCATCGGCATCGCCGCGGCCCATGGCATCGCTTTGTCGCGCAAGGTGCCAGTGATCGGCTGGTCTTCGCTCACGGCTTTGAGTTCACTGGAAAATTATCACGTGATCGGTGATGCGCGACGCGGGAAGTTTTATACCACGCATGTTAGCCATGGCCGAACAGAGGGCGCGCTGGTGCTGCATGACGATGCGGGTCTGCGAGCCTGGAAAGAAACTACGGCGGATGAGCCTTGCTTCACCAGCGATGCAGTAATGCCGTTAGGTCTGACCGGCGTCGAATCGGTGCAACCAAGCGCAGTATTGCTAGCGCGGCTGGCGGGGAAATTCGACGGCTCGGAGCTTGAAAAACTGGCCGCCGTTGAGCTGGAGCCTATCTACATCACCGAAGCCTTCATCACGCAGCCGAAGAAGAAATAGGCACGCCCGCCAGATAGCGTTGCTGCAAGGCTTGACCGTTCACCGACATTGGATCGTAGTCGAGTTGCTGGCAGACTTGTAAAGTGTGCGGATGATTGGCAATACCTTGCCAGTCGTACAGCCCAGCGCTGATATAATAGAACTTGTCCACGCGAAGCCCGGTCTTCGCGGGTGTTCCAGCCTCGATACCAAGGAAATCATGCAGCGCTGCCAACCCTTGGCCGCCGAATACGTCTTCATAAGTGACTCGCAGCCATGGTACGCCCAAGCTTTGCTCCCACTCCAGACCGGCAGCGTTGATCTCTGTCCAATAATACAACGCCTTCTCGTAAGGATTAAGTTCGGGCCATGTCTCGCAATACTCCAAAAACCTCACGCCAGCATCGAAGGGCGATAGCAATACCTTCGCTG
>JAQGPI010000023.1 GCA_028293175.1 Verrucomicrobiaceae bacterium
TCATCCGTAATGGTCAGCGTATGCTGCGATACAGGCCCTAGCACCACGTCGCCAGCAGGCGGGCTGAGGGTGAGCACCGCCTTTTCATCCACTTCATCCGCGGTATCCTGCCGGATGGTTACGACGATGGTCTTTTGTGTCTCGTTCGGCTGGAATGTGAGCACTGCGGGAGCCGGAAGCCCGTAGTCTGTGGTGGCAGTCGTGCCCAAAGTGGCCATATCCGTGGATACCTTCGTGGAAGTGCTACCAGAGAAGGTCACTGTCACAGGCAGAGGACTGGCCGCTGACAACTTCACCTGCACTATAGCGGTGCCTGCCGATTCCAAGACGCTCGAAGAATCCACCACAAACTGCAACTTGGGCTGCGGCGTAATCGCTCCCCCACTGGTGAGGATGGTGCCATTGGTTCCCACGGCGACTATTTGCGAACCGGTCCAGACCGCATCCCTCAGCGCTTGGGAGGTACCCGAGTTGCTTCCATACCAATAGATGCCGCTGTATGATCTCAGCGTCATTCCAGCGCCGCCCACGCCCACGATCAGGCTGTCGGGATTGATCGCCGCGCGTACCAGCTTAGAGATACCCGCCGCGCCCCCAGCCTGACGCTTCGTCCATACGATGCCATCAGGACTTGTCCAGGTGCCCCCGGCACTGGTGCCAGCGACGAACAGAGTGCGAGTGAAAAGCACATCAGTAAAATTTTCGCCGACGGGAAGCACCACTTGGCGCTTCGTCCACAGCGTGCGGTTCAGAGAGGTGAGCACCAGCCCGCCATCGCCCACAGTCACCGTCACACTGGCAGATGCTGCCGCGCCACGCAATTCCTTGGCACTGCCGGCGGGCAGCGCGGCTTTCGTCCAGGCGGTGCCGTTATACAGATAAACCAGGCTGGCAAGGGTGGCCGCGGAGGTATCAGCTCCCACCGCCATGGCCTCGCCAGGAGCAATGAGCGGGATCACGCGGTTCAGCCTTCCAGTGAAAGCAGGTGCCACGCTTTCCGTCCAAGTCAAGCCGTCTGGAGAAGTCCAAATGCCCGTGCCTGTGGCAAGGAAGCCAGCTGCGCCCACGCCCATCACGCTGCTCGGATTGACCGTCGTGGTCGCACGTGTCCAATTGATTCCATCCGTAGACGACATTGCCACATTCTTACCTAGTGCCACCAAGGCGGACCCGTTTACAGCCACTGTGGAAAGATGGTCCGTCGCACCCGCTGAATAAACGCTGGTCCACGTGCCGGATGACTGGCGATAGATGCGCCCGCCATCACCGACAGCTACATACTCATTGCCGAAATCCACGGCACCGTGCAGCACTAGACCCGTGTCTTCGACCGGCACCACAGGTGAGGGTGTCCAGCCCGTGCCGTCCACGGAAGTCCACATTGTGCCACTCGCACCCACCCCGATGTATTTCCGATCGATGGTGAGGTTCAGCGTCAGGTTCAGGTAAGTGTCGGCCAGCGTCTGCGGCGCCCAGTCTTTGGGAAGCGGTGTAGGGTTTGGGGAGGTGTAAGTCTTCGCGCCGGACAGGATGTATTTGTTATTATTAAATATGATACTCTGGCACGCTGTCTCACCCGTGGGAAAATCCGCGGTGGTCCACGTGGAAGGCGCTGTCGCCGAAGCTGACTGGATGTTCTTGTTCGTCACCGCCACCACCTTGCTGGTCAGGCTGCCTGCTACACTTCTCATTTTCAATCCCGCGCCCAGCCCTGGATATTTTCTCCAGGCGGAGCCAGCGTTGGAAGAATAGACCACCGGGCCTGCGGAGCTATTGCCACCGATAAAGAATTGTGAACTGGTACAAAAAACGCAGACAAAATCCTGAGCGGCCAGGTCTGCATTAGACAGCAGTTGATTTCCAGGTGGAGACACAGGCTTGGCAGGGTCCGTAAAACCGGCACCGGCGAGCTTCGTCCAGGTGATACCGTTGCCAGAGGTGAGTACCACGCCTTTGTCGCCCACGGCAACAAACAGGCTCACTGGCGAATCGTTAATGGGATCGCTTGAAGCGCTCCATGTCACGGCATTCAAATTTTCCGTCGTGCCCGAAGCACGGACCGTCCACGGGCCCGCCGGATTTGAGGCGGAGACGATCAGCCCGTGGGACCCTACGGCAACCAAGACGGAAGGCGTATGCCGTGCATCGCCATTGCGGGCAATGCCATTGAACGATTCGCTCGTGAGCGAAGGGTTGCGGAGCGTCCAGTCAACTCCCACTGCGGCAAAGGCATGGACTGCGAGGCCCAGCAAAACGCCTGTAAGTAGCGATGAGGATAAAAGGCGAGCGCGAATCAGCTTAGGGGTCATGAGAAAAGAGGGATGAACGGTCAGGACCCAAAGGCGATTGGCCAGAAGACCGAAATGCATGATAGGAAAATTGAACCTACGAAGTCAATGCATCAGTACAGATGTTATCCGTCCTGCCGCTACATGGACCTCGTCAATGGCCTCAAACGCTCGGCGCGTTAGAAAGTTGCAAAAGGCTCGCCTTGTCTCGGTGAATAGTCCTCAGACGCACTTTCCGCCGTCTGTTCATTTGTATGAATAACACCCGAACAATCCTTATGTTATCCTTGGCTCCTGTTGGAACTTGAAGCTAACAAGAGCGGAAAACTCGAACGGTTCGACCCCCGCCGTAAGTAAGAAGTGGCTTGCCAATTGCCCGAGTTCCCCCATATTCGACACCCCTTATGCCGATTCTCATTACGTTGCTTACCATTGTGGAGGTGCTCATCTGCCTCCTCCTCATTCTCATCATTATGATGCAGCGTCCGCGACAGGAAGGCCTGGGTGCATCCTTTGGCAGCGGCGTGATGGACCAGATTGCTGGCGTGCAGACGACCAATGTGCTGCAAAAAGGCACTGCTTGGCTTGCGGGGGCCATGTTTGTCACTACGATCATCCTGGCTTCACTGGTGGCCAAGGAGCATCACAACGGCAAGAAGACACTCTTCGAAGCACCGAAGCCGGTAGCCGCAGCCGAAAAGACCGCCGAAGCCAAACCAGCCGCTGGCGAGCCCGCGAAGACCAATGGCCCCGCGATGAAGCTGACCCCCGGCGGCTCCACCAGTCCAGTCGTCAATGTACAACCACAGGGCGGCACTACCACCAAGCTGCCCAATGGCGCTGGCACCGTCACCGTCAAGCCTGCGGCTCCTGCCCCTGCCGTTAAACCTGCTCCGGCCGTACCGGCAGTGCCTGCGGCTCCGCCTGCCCCGGCACCCGTGCCCGCCGCTCCACCGGCACCGGCCAAATAAGGCAACCCCACACCATTGCTTCATCTTTAAGAGGGCGGCTCCATGTGAGCCGCCTTTTTGTTGCCCTCAGTGCTGGAAAAAAATTATTCCATAAAAAAATGAGACCGTACATGAAAGTGCCCGCGTAACTTAGGGCGTGCAGGTCTTTAAGCATGAAAATGCGAGATCCGCACTTCATGGGCGGGGCATGTTGGGAGGCATGCCTCGCCTCTTTTTTTGCAATTTTCAACCCCGGTGTTTCCCGCTGATGAAAAACAGCCCGGCAATCGGCGAAATGCTGTCAGGGAACCGCGGCAAAGAAAAGGCATGCTGCCGTTGCTACCTTCCGGTCCTGGCGGGGTTCACAAGCTTGACCCTCCGCGGCCCCTGACAACACGGTCACGCTAGCGAACTCAGGACGTCACACAAGCGACAAAATGAGTCTCTTCAAAGAGAATGCGCCAAGAAGTTGTCGTTGCTCAAGATTTGAGTTGTGCGGCAGAAGCCATTTCTGTAAAACTGCGGGCTCTAAATTCGCAAACACGTAACCTCATGGTCTGGAAATTTCTCTCTGGCATCTCTGCCGCCTGTCTGGGCGTGGCACTTTACTTCGCCTACATCAGCAAGAACGACGTCCACGAGGAGCGTGCAGCTGAGCAGCGGGCGAAGGCAAATTTTGCGACCGTGCAAAATTACAAAAAAAAAGCCGATGAAGCTCTGGCCCAAAAAGGCACGCAGCTGAAAGGTCTGGAAGCGGATCGCGACAAGCTGAAGACGGATGTCGTTACCGCCGAAGCCGATTCGAAGAAAAAGGAAGCCGACCTCGCCCAGGCAAAAAAAAGCCTGACTGAGACGGTGGAGCAACTGACTGCGGTCCAGAAGAAAATCGAAGAAGCTGGCGACGTCACCAAGCTGGTGGCGCAGGTGCAGGCTCTTCAGACAGAGAAGAAATCCGCCGAAGCCATTGTCGCTGCCGAGGCCGCGAAGGTTACAGGGATCCAAGAAAAGCTTGCGGGCATACAGCAGCAGACCGAGCGCCTCCGCACAGTGGAAGCCAATTCCAGGAAGGGCGTGATCGAACCCACCTTTACCGCACGAGTGGCCCAGGCTTTTACGGACTGGGGCTTCGCAGTGCTCAACAAGGGGAACAATGGCGGCGTGATCGCCAATGCTGAACTGGAAGTGCAGCGCGGTAAGAATATCATCGCCCGCCTGAAAGTG
Source organism: Verrucomicrobiaceae bacterium (assembly GCA_028293175.1). GTDB lineage: Bacteria > Verrucomicrobiota > Verrucomicrobiia > Verrucomicrobiales > Verrucomicrobiaceae > CAINXC01. The sequence goes on from JAQGPI010000023.1 coordinate 4,460, forward strand.
CGCAATGTCGAGCAGGCCATCGCTGTCGCCGATATCGTGCCGGGGAGCCTTGCCCAAGGCTACGTCGTGCGCTCGGGAGATTTAGTCAAGGCGGCCCCGGTCAAGGCTGAACCGCCAAGGACCCCTGCCGCAACGGCCCCTGCCGCCGGTGGGGCGACGCCGCCTGCCACCGCTCCTGGCGCAGCCCCTGCTCCGGCTGCAGCTCCAGCCATGGGTGCCAGCGATCCCTTTGCCCCTGCCCCTGGTACTCCAGCGGCTCCTGCTCCAGCCGCCGCAGCGCCGGCCATGGGTGCTTCGGATCCTTTCGCGCCCGCTGCAGGTACACCGCCCGCGACACCCCCGGCCACGCCGCCTGCGGAAGCTCCT
>JAQGPI010000051.1 GCA_028293175.1 Verrucomicrobiaceae bacterium
CAAGGACAAGCCTGACCGCAAGTTCGACATCACCGCTGATACCAAGATCGTGGACGCCGACAAGGACGCCAAGATCGGCGACATCAAGGTGGGCCGCAAAGTCGGCGGCTTGGTCAAGAAGGCCGAAACCGGCAACCCAACCGTTTTGAAGATCAATGTGGGCGTGGCCCAGGAAGCCAAGCCGAAGAAGGCAGCCGACGCAGCTGCTAAATAACTCTTAGCTGGCGGTCTTCACCGTTCGTTATCTAAAGCGGCAGGGTGCAAACCCGGCCGCTTTTTTATTTCTTTGTCGCAAGGTTGTGGGCTAGGGCACCGTGCTCTGCATCATTCCTTCCCATGCTTCGCCCGTTCCTCATAGCCTTACTTATAGCCGGAGTTCCAGCCTTCGCCGCCAAATCACCCAAAACCGCCAAAGCTCCGAAAGGCGCGGAAGAGACGCAGGCCGCAAGCTTCATGGGTTCTACCACCGCCTCCAATGGGCCGTATGTGCTGGAATCATTGGCGATGCCGAGCGGTGTGAAAGTGGAGGCCAGCGGCCTTGCCACCATGACTGATGGGCGGCTGGCAGTGTCCACGCGCAACGGCGATGTATGGTTGTTCAAAATGGATGGCTCGCCCGCGCAACGATTTGCCAGCGGCCTGCATGAACCGCTGGGCCTGGCTTTCCATGAGGGTGCCCTCTATGCCACTCAGCGTAGCGAGGTGACCTGCATGCGCGATACCGATGGCGATGGTGTGGCGGATGAATACTCCACTTATGCCAAGGGCTGGGGCGTCTCCGGCAACTACCATGAATATGCCTATGGGCCGGTGTTCGATCCCAAGGGGACGGCCTGGATCACACTCAATATCGGCCTGGGCCCGCACTGGGAGGCTGCGATGCCAAAGGACGAGCATGCCCGATGGCGCGGCTGGTGCCTCACCATTCCGCCCGGCGGCGGGAAGCTCATTCCCATGGCCTGCGGCCTGCGTTCCCCTTGCGGCATCGGCACCAATCTGGACGGCGATGTGTTTGGCTCCGATCAGCAGGGCAACTGGTGGCCAGCGGGCCCGCTGCTGCACCTGCGTAAAGGTGCTTTCTTTGGCCACGCCGAATCGCTGCCCGATGCCAAGTCTCCAGATTCGCCGGTCAAAGATCCGGGCAAGGTGCCGGAAGAAATCACCATTGCCCAGGCCATCCATCAGGTGCCGGGCTATGTGCCTCCCGCCGTTTGGTTCCCTTATGTGAAGATGGGTCAGAGTTGCACCGGGGTGATTTGTGATTCGACCAACGGCAAATTCGGACCCTTTGCCGGGCAGATGCTGGTGGGCGAATTCGTCATCGCGGGCATCAACCGTGTGTTCCTGGAAAAAGTCGGTGGCGAATATCAGGGGGCCTGTTTCCCCTTCCTTACCGCCTTTGACTGCGCCGTGCTGCAAATGGCCTTCCTTCCCGATGGCTCACTTGCCACAGGCGAAACCAATCGTGGCTGGAATTCGCTCGGTACGCGCTCCTTTGGCGTGCAGCGCGTAAAATGGACTGGCGAAACGCCGTTCGAAGTTTTGAAGATGGAAGCCACCAAAGAAGGTTTCCGCTTCACTTTCACCCAGCCGGTGCAACCGGCCAGCGCCGTGGCGGAAAGCTTTGCCGCCACCAGCTACACCTTCCTCTACCACTCGAAGTACGGCAGCCCAGAAGTAGAGACCCAGCCAGTGATGGTGAAGAGCCTGAAGCTTGATGAAGACAAGCGCAGCCTGACGGTCGATTGCGAAAGCCTGCGCGAAGGCTTCGTGCATGAGTTCCATCTCGAAGGGATACGTTCCAGCGAGGGCAAGCCGCTCTTGCACACCCAAGCCTGCTACAATCTCAATCGTCGACCGTGAGCCGATAAAAACTTTTTGAAATCTTTTGAACGGATTTTCAGGACCCGTCACTAAATCCAGTGACAGTGAAAGCCGGGCAACCGGCCTGAGCTGGTTTCAAAAGTAAATTGGTTGTTGTCTATTAAGCCCACGCGAGTGGGCATTGTGTTGAGGTTGATGCCATAGAGGCCGGGTGGAATCGGGAGCCACCCGGCCTCGCTTTTTTTCGTGGCAGGACACCCGTCCACAACATCAGGCAACCCGTTTGAACCAACATGTCGGGTGTATCATACTGTCCGATCATGGACACCCCGCTGACACCTCGTTTTTGGCCTTCCTCACTGGGCAAATCCGACTCGATCCGACTGGATCAAACCAAAAACGCTGAGACGGCGGTAAGCGGAGCAACGCATGGCAACAAGCCTGCGTTGCCCGGCAATGGAGCGCTACAGCTCCTTGATCTTCAGATTGCGATACCACACAGGCGCCTGGGCCTTGCCGTGGAGACCTTGCAGGCCGAGCGGGCCTTTGCGGGCGAAGTCCTTCAGGGCCTTGGGGAACTTGTTAGGCGTGCCATCGGGGTTCTTGCCCTTTTCAGGCCAGTTGTTCAGATCCGCGTGGATCACTTCTTCGCCGTTGAAGACCACGCTTACGAGGCTGTCCTTGCAGGTGATGGTGTAGTGGTTCCACTCGCCCACGGGCTTGGCCATGGCCTTCGTCGGCGGCATGGCATCATAGATCGCACCTACCATCCCGTACTTGCTGCCATCGGCGTTTTCATGCACCTGGATTTCCAGCGCGCCGAGCACGTTCTTGATGTCGCTAGAGCGAAGGAAGACCCCGCTGTTGGATTCCTTGGCTACCTTGAATTCCAGATCCAGGATGAAGTCGCTATACGAGTCCTTGGTCCACAGTGTCTCATGATCACCAGCGACGAGCTCACCATTGGTGAAGCTCCATTTGTAAGCGGCGAGGGCGTTGGAGAGATCGGGCTTGAACAGGTCCTTCCAACCCTTGGTATCGGGAGGGTCAATGGCGAAGACGTTGGCGGAAGAAACGCAGAGCAGGGCTGCGACGGCAAGGCGGAGTGGTTTGAAGGTCATCAAGGGTGAGCATGGCAGGAAGTCGCGCGCCTTGGCAATGGAGAATGCGCCAAAGCGAACGCCAGTGCTCCGTTCTCAATCGCCCACGCTGGCGGTCAAGGTGGGCTCGGTGTTGCTGAACCCAAGCCACTCCAGTCCATACTCCGCCGCAGGCACCCACACTCCCGTACCTTGCGGATCGATGGCGGCTCGGGCGGACAGCAGTTCGCTGCTGTAGCCCGCCCAGGACTTCGTTACCAGGGGGGTGAGGGTCTGATTGGTGTTGATGCGGGCGACTCCCAGCCATTGATAGGAGGAGACGAGCAGGGCCTTGCCGGAAATTCGCAGGGTGCCCGTTTTGGGGCCGGTGACCCAGGCCGACAGCTTCTCAAGCTTGCCCGTGTTTTGGTTCTGCCGGAATGGCTGGACCCCATCATAGGTGGGAGAGAACAGCAAGCCGTTGCGGGAATCGCTACCACCGATCAAGGGATACGAGATGTCCAGCCGGTCCCGGCGACGCACCATCACACCGTCGTATGCCAGGGACAACAGCCGGGCTGGTCCGCTGCTGAGAAGCCAGGACCCCTGTTCATCAGCGGAAGACGCTCCAAGAAGTGGGCCGGGCAGGGCGGTGACATCGCGTTCACGGAGCTTGCCAAGACGTCCAAACTTGAGCACGTGCAGCAGCGTGGTCGTCGTTCCTTCGTTATCCACGCAGCTCGCGAATTCACCGTCGCGCTGCATATCGGCGTCGTGGTCGAAACCGTCCTCACTTACCTTCTGTGTGGAACTGAAGAGCAGCAATCCGTTGTCAGTGTAGGCGCGGCTGGTGCTGACCAGAATGGAATCGCACGGCGCGGAGGGGACCTTCACCGGCGCAGCAGTGCCTTCGATGGCCGGCCCGGCGATGGAGATGGGGCAGAGAAGCGCGCAGATGCCGTGACCCCAGCCTGCGGCTTCACGGCGGCGAATGGCTTCCACTTCAGGCGTAGGGTTGTCATTTGGCCCACCCCAGCCATACACCCAGCGGTAGCAGTAGTCGTTCAAACGCGCGCTGCAGGGGATGTACCACACGAGCTGGTCATCGGTTGGCCACAAGGCCTGCACAGCATCGAACCTGATGCTGCCAGTCTTGAGCACTTCGGCCAGCGGGATGATGGTGGTGGCGCTGTCGACCTGGCGGATTTGGTTGCCTTGGGGCTTCACCACATAGGTGCGCAACTGGGCGGTCTGATCACTCCCATCGCGCAGCCACTGGGCCAGGTACAGTTTGCCGCCATGCACGGAGGTGCCTACGATGGTGGATTGAGAGCCTGCGAGTTCAACGCTGTCGAGAATGGTCTCGGGGTCCTGACGGGTGGTGAGCCGCAGCACAATCTGGTTGTTCGCGCGGGAGCCGCTGTTGCCGTAACTGCCGATCCACGGCCAGTTCCAGCCCCACTCGTACTGGGTAGGGGCCCCGAGCGTTTCGATTTCGATCAGGTAGTCGCCCACCGGCACGATGCGGTCCACCGGCCAAGCCAGTTCCAGCCGGGCTACTTCGCTGGAAGTCGCGCCTGCCTCCGCATCGGTGGCGACCACCAGTTCACGACCGGAGATTGCCAGCAGGAAGCCATTGATCGATGTGCCGCGACGCGTGGTCGCTGCGGTGTGAACGACATCGCCGAGCGTCAGAGCTGCATCCGTGTAGTTCACCTCCTGGGAGGCGCTGATGGGACCCTTGGAGCCCCACACCTGATAGGGCACGAAGAACTTGTGCTGATCGCGCAGCCAGGTGACGGCGCGGTGCTCGGTTTCAGATTCCGACTGCGCCCAGGAGCCGTCCTTTTGGCCGGGGAAAACGCGGGACAGCAATGCAGGCTTGTCGGCATCCGAGACATCGAACAGGGACGCTGCGACGGTGGAGTTGT
>JAQGPI010000079.1 GCA_028293175.1 Verrucomicrobiaceae bacterium
CGATGGGCGATGCCGGGGCGCTGGTGACGGATGACAGCGCGCTGGCGGAACAGGCGCGGAAACGCCGCCAGTACGGCTGGAACAAGCGGTACGTGAGCGAAGTGGAGGGGGTGAACAGTCGGTTGGATGAGATGCAGGCGGCCATTCTGCGGGTGAAGCTCGCCACCCTGGACAAATGCCAGCGGGCCCGGCGCAAACTGGCCCTGCATTACAACGAAAGGCTGGCCGAGATGGGCGCGATTGCCACGCCGCCGGTGGAACGCAGCAACACCAAGCATGGCTGGCATCTGTATGTGATCCGCTCTTCCAGACGGGATTCATTGCAGTCGTTCCTGTCGTCGAAGGGAGTGCCTGTGGCCGTGCACTACCCGGCGGCCCTTCATTTGCAACCGGCCTATGCCGCCAAGGCGCTGGCCCCTGTGCCTTTGATCGAAACCGAGAGGGCGGTGGCGGAGGTCCTCACCCTGCCGCTGCATCCTTACTTGTCAAAGGAGGCTGTCGATACCGTCTGCGATCTCATCGAATCTTTTTAACTGCCATGCACCTTGCGGAATACGACACGATGAGACAAGTGGAGGACCGCCACTGGTGGTACGGAATTGTGCGAGGGCTCGCCTTGAAGGCGCTCACCAAAAGATGCGGGCCGAAAGCCGCCGTGCTGGATGCAGGCTGCGGCACGGGCGGGATGCTGGAAGTGGTCAGGCAGGCGCGGCCTGGATGGGCGCTGCACGGCGTTGACCTGGAACCAGAAGCGGTGGCGCATTGTCGGGCACGCGGGCTGATCAACGTGTCTCGGGAAACCGTCAGCCGTCTGCCGTATGAGGACGGTTCCTTTGACGCGGTATTAAGCCTTGATGTGTTGTACCATGCGGCTGTGGATCAGGAGCGTGCGCTGAATGAAATGGCGCGGGTGTTGCGGCCAGGAGGCGAGCTGGTTCTGAATTTGCCGGCCTTCGATTCCCTGCGCGGAGCGCACGATGTAGCGGTTTGTGGCGCTCGTCGCTACAGAGCATGTCATGTGCGTGAATTGCTGGAAACCCATAAGATGTCGATCGAAATGATTCATTACTGGAATGCATGGCTTTTTTTGCCGCTGCTCTTGCGTCGCCGGTGGAGTCGCGAAGGGAAGGCCAGCTCGGTTCACAGTTCCGATCTCGCCATGCCTTCCAGCCTCATCAATGGCGCGCTTTCCCTGATGGGACGGGCGGAGGCATGTCTTTGCAGAGGCCTGCGCATTCCCTTTGGCACCTCCGTTTTTGCCGTCGCCAGGAAGGCGCAACGTTCCCACGCCTGAACCCTTCATGGAGAACGACTCACCCATGACCAGCTTTGTGGTACCCCTGTTCAACACTGGCGGTTCGCTGCCTTTGCTAGTCGAGGCGTTTCGCAAGTTGGATCTGCCCGAGAGTTGGGAACTAGTGCTGGTGGATGATGGCAGTACGGACGGCACCGGGGAGCGTGCAAGGCAGATGCTGCAGGCGCTGCCGGCCACGGTGACGCTGGTGGAAATGGCGCGGAATTTTGGTGAGCATGCGGCGGTGCTGGAAGGTTACCGGCATGCGCGTGGCCAGTTCGTGGTGAACCTGGATGATGACTTGCAAAACCCACTGAGCGAGGCAGTGAAGCTTATCGAGCATCTGCGTGAAACGGATGCGGAAGTAGTCTATTCGAGCTACGGGGAAAAGCGGCATCATTGGGCGCGCAATCTTGGCAGCAGGCTGGCCAATGCTGTTGCCACGGTGTTACTGGACAAGCCTAAAGGGCTGTATCTTTCCAGCTTCAGGGCTCTGCGGCGCGAGCTGATGCTGCGCATCGTGACTTATCGCGGACCGTATCCTTATATTGATGGATTGATCGTGGGTGCGACAAACCGCATCGGACGTTTAGACGTGACGCATGTGCAGCGGGCCGTGGGCAGCAGCACCTACACGTTGCGCAAGCTGGCACAATTGATGTCCAATCTCATGTTTGATTTCAGCATCGTACCGCTGCGGCTCGCCACGGTGCTCGGCGTTCTCCTTTGCGTGCTCGGTGCATTCATGGTGGGGGATGTGCTTGTGGAAACCCTCGTGATTGGCAAAGTGCAGGCCGGCTGGGGATCGCTGATGGCGGCCATCACGGTGTTCTCTGGCGCCCAATTGCTGATCCTGGGCCTCATCGGCGAATATGTGGGACGCGCGTTTTTGACCGTCTCGGGCAAACCGCAAAGTCTCGTGAGAAGCGTAACCGTTCATGATCCTGTCACACCATGACCATCACTAAAACCTATGCTCGAACCTGCGGCGTGCGCGGTGTGCGGCTGTATGACATGCGCCACGTGGATGACCAGTCGCGCGGCAATCTCACGGTGGGTGAGTTTGGCCGGGATCTGCCGTTCATCCCGCGGCGCTATTTCATTACGTATGACATTCCCTCGGCGCAGACGCGGGGTGAGCACGCCCACCGCCGCTGCGAGCAGTTCCTCATCTGTGTGAGCGGCCGCTGCAACCTAGTGCTGGATGACGGGATGCACAGGGCGGAACTTAGACTGGATAGGCCATCCTTTGGTGTGTATGTTCCGCCGATGGTGTGGGCCACGGAATTCAAGCACACGGCGGATTCGGCGCTGCTGGTGTTTGCTTCTCGGCCGTACGAACCCGAGGATTACATTCGAGACTATAGCGACTTTTTGCGACTTGCCAGGTTAGGAAAAAACAAGGAGTCCAAACTGCCTCTTCTGACCACATGACTGCACATTCCAAAGAAGCTGCCGAGACGATGAAGCGTGAAGGGCTTTTATCGCGGGCCGAGCACTGGCTGCGAGCCAAGTCCACCTGGACGCTCCTCGGCATTTTCATTCCGGTCAGCATCGTGGTCGGCTGGATTGATTTTGTGACGACATGGGAAGTGAACCTGTCCCTCATCTACGCCCTTATCGCGGGTTTTGTGGGCTGGTTGGGCGGCCGCCGGGCGGGCATCATCATGGCCTTTGTGAACACCACCATTCCGCTGATCGCCAACCAGGGGTCCACGCCTTATCAAACTGCTCTGGGTTATGCTTGGTTCAACGTCAGCCGCCTCTTGTTCCTGACTGTCATCGCGATCGGTGCCAGCATGATCCGCAAACGCCGGGACGAGGACGCCGACCGCATTCAGATGCTTGAGGAAATGCGCCAGCTTGAAATGGAGATCGTCAGTGCCAGCGAGCATGAGCAGCAGCGCATTGGCCAGGATTTGCACGACGGCCTGTGCCAGCAGCTGGCGGCCATTGGTTGCGCCGTGCGGGCGCTGTCTGACGACCTCACCGCAGGCCAGAGACCGGAGGCCAGCGACGCGGCGAAAATCGAGGAGGCGCTGCAGCAAACCGTCATGGAGGCCCGCAGCATGGCGAGAGGTATTTTCCCTGTTCACGTGGACAGCAGCGGCTTGTCAGCGGCCTTGGAGGAAATGGCCCAGATGACCCAACGGCTGACCGGTGTGCCCATTCATGTGACGGACTCCGCAGAGGTGCACATCGCTGATCCCGAAGTCTCGATGCATCTGTACCGGATCGCGCAGGAGGCGGTGGCCAATTCCGTCCGCCACAGCGGTGCGCAGCAGGTGGTGCTTTCCCTTCTATCCAACGGCAAGCAGATAGAGCTGCGCGTGGATGATAACGGCCGGGGCATCCCCCGCGACCTCAACGGACGTAGCACTGGCATGGGCCTGCGCACCATGAGGTACCGCGCCCACGCTCTGGGAGCAGACCTTGACATCGAACCCCGCGCTGGTGGCGGCACATCCATGTGCTGCCGCCTTCCCATACCAACCTCTGTGAATACCAACAGCCATGGCAAAAAATGACACCGCCGCCTCCCGTTACAAAGTCATCCTTGTGGAGGATCATCCGATGTTCCGCGAGTACCTTGGTCAACTGATCAACCGCGACCTCGGCATGGTGGTCTGTGGCGAAGCGGACAATAACATCGACGCCATGAAGCTGATCCAGGAGGTGCAACCGGACATCGCCATCGTGGATATCACGCTGCGTGGGTCCAGTGGCCTGGAGTTGTTGAAGGACATCAAGGCGCAAGGCCTGCACGTGAACGTGCTGGTGCTTTCCATGCATGACGAAGAGCTCTATGCGGAACGTGCGCTGCGCGCCGGAGCACGCGGATACATCACCAAAAATGAAGCCTCATCCGAAGTGGTGAATGCCATCCGCCAGGTGATGGCCGGCGAGGTGTACGCGAGCAAGCGGGTGACGTCCAAACTGCTCAGCCGCATGGCGCAGAAGCGCGCGGATTCCGAGCTGGGTGGTGTCGAAACACTGGCTGACCGTGAACTGGAAGTGTTTCAAATGCTGGGCCGCGGCAAGAACACGCGCGAGATTGCCCAATCATTAAACCTTGGGGAATCTACGGTGGAAACGTATCGGGCACGCATCAAGGAGAAGTTGCAATTGCGCAGCTCCG
>JAQGPI010000093.1 GCA_028293175.1 Verrucomicrobiaceae bacterium
CCATGCCGGCGATGATGGTCTGGCCGGTTTCTTCATCCGTGCGGACAAAGAAGGTCGGATCTTCTTCCGAGAGGCGCTGGAGGGCATTGCCCATCTTTTCCTGGTCGCCCTTGGTCTTCGGCTCGACGGACATCGAGATAACCGGTTCTGGGAACGACGGGGGTTCAAGCTGGATCTCGAAGCTCTCGTTGCAAAGGGTGTCGCCAGTGCGCACATCGCGGAGGCCCACCATGGCGGCGATATCGCCGGAGTAGCAGACTTCGATGTCCTTATGCACGGAGGCCTGAATCTGAATCAAGCGGCCCACGCGCTCGGTGCGGCGTGTGCGGGGATTGTAGATCGGATCGCCCTTCTTTACCTGACCGGAGTACACGCGGAAGAAGACGAGGCGGCCGAACTTGTCGCTCCAAAGCTTGAAGGCCAGGGAACAGAACTTGGCATTGTCGCCCGCTTCAGCGGTGACGTGGATGGAATGGTCGTCGGGATTGATACCCTGGGCAGGCAGGATGTCGATCGGGCCTGGAAGGTAATCGATCACAGCATCAATCAGGTACTGCACGCCCTTGTTCTTGAAGGCGGAACCACCGGCCATCGGGATGATCTTGTTTTCGATCACGGTGCGGCGCAGAGCGGCCTTCACCTGAGGGATGGAGATCGGCTTTTCCTCAAGGAACATGGTGCCGAGCTCGTCGTCCTGGTTGCAAAGCTCTTCGAGGAGGCCTGCATAGGCTTCATCAGCCTGACGGATTTCGTCGCCCTCCAGTTCACGCACGGTGAAGGTGGAGCCGAGCTTGTCGTTATCAGCGTAAATGACGGCCTTCTTGTTGACCACGTCGATCTGGCCGATGAGGAGGTCTTCAGCACCGATCGGGATCAGGATCGGCCAGGCATTGGCGCCCAGCTTCTCACGCACATCCTTCACCACGTTGGCGAAGTTGGCACCGGTACGGTCCATCTTGTTGACGAAAGCGATACGGGGCACACCATACTTTTCAGCCTGGCGATACACGGTTTCGGACTGCGGCTGCACGCCGGCCACGCCGCAGAGGACGAAGATGGCACCGTCGAGCACCCGGAGGGAACGCTCAACTTCAGCGGTGAAATCCACGTGACCAGGGGTGTCAATGATATTGACGCGCATGTCCTGGCCTTCAAAGGCCTTGTAGATAGCTGGCTCTGGAAGCTGCTTCCAGCGGGCGGTCACGGCAGCGGAGGTGATCGTGATGCCGCGTTCCTTTTCCTGTTCCATCCAGTCCGTCGTCGCGGCACCATCATGAACTTCACCAATGCGGTGAATCATGCCGGTATAGAACAAGATACGCTCAGTCAGCGTGGTCTTGCCAGCATCAATGTGGGCACAGATACCAATGTTGCGCGTGCGCTCCAGTGGGTATTCGCGATTGGGGGAATTGCGTTCGACGGACATGTAGGAAAACGAAGTTTGGGGGATCTAACAGGGAGGTAGGAAAACTAGAAGCGGAAGTGGGCGAAGGCGCGGTTGGCCTGGGCTTGCTTATGCACGTCGTCACGCTTGCGGACGGCGTTGCCCTGGTTGCCGGCGGCATCGCGCAGCTCATTGGCCAGCGCCTGATGCATCGGGGTGCCCTTGCGGCCACGTGCATAACCGATCAACCAGCGAAGCGCGAGAGCCTCGGAGCGGGCTGGGGAAACTTCAAGCGGGACGGGATAGGTGGCACCACCGACACGACGGGCCTTCACTTCAACGCGAGGCTTGGCGTTTTCAACGGCGCGGTTAAGCAGCTCAAGAGGATCGACGGCGTCGGACTTCTCATTCAGCTTCTCGATAGCGGCATACACGATGCGCTCGGAGAGGGACTTTTTGCCACCTAGCATGATCTTGTTGATCAAGTGGGCGACGAGATTGCTGTCGTACCGGGAATCGCGGAGATCCGGTTTGGCGTAAACTCTTTTGCGGCGGGCCATAACGTGAAATTCTGTCTGTGTTCGGTGGGGTGTGAATCAGCGGGATCGCGTGATTACTTCTTCTTCGCTACAGGCGCGGCGGCACCCTTCTTTGGACGCTTGGCGCCGTACTTGGAACGGCCGCGGCGGCGAGCTTCAACGCCAAGGCAGTCGAGCGTACCACGGACGATGTGGTAACGGACACCTGGCAAATCCTTCACACGACCACCGCGAACCAGCACGATGGAGTGTTCCTGAAGATTGTGGCCTTCACCACCAATGTAGGCGATCACTTCGAAGCCATTGGTAAGACGCACCTTGGCGACCTTACGAAGAGCCGAGTTGGGCTTCTTGGGAGTGCGGGTCATCACCTGGAGACACACGCCACGACGCTGCGGGCAATTTGCGAGCGCCGGCGACTTGGACTTGTCCGCAGGAGTCTTGCGGCCGTGCCTGACGAGTTGGTTGATGGTGGGCATACTGAGTGTAAAAAAAGTCTATTCTGGCGCTACATTGTCGTTATCGATCACGACACCAGAAGACAGTTTGCCCATCCCACAGCAAGATGCGCCTGTTATCCGGAGTCGCTGCCGATAATAAAGGCCCGCCGAGACGGGCCTTTTCTCGGGACACTGTTGAAAGGTGCCCCGGCTGTGGAGGCGCAGATGCTACCGAGGTCATTTAGCCCCGCAACCCTTTTTTAACTCTTTTTGTGATTTTCAGATCTTTTTTGTCGCCAAAAGCGTGGGAGGACGGGGAAATTCGGGCGGAAATGGGAGAATGGGACTGAATGGGAAGAATGAGCTGAACCCATCTTCCCCTTCTTCTCCTTTGGCCCATCCTTCCCATTCAGTCGCGGTGTGCTAAAATTATTGCCCAACTAAATTGCAACAATGCCCTCTCCAGGGTGTCTTATCCAGCTCTCCATGATTCCCCCGCCCTTTATCCAGCGCCTGTGCACGCCTCTTCTGGCGCTGCTGCTCATGGCGCTGCACGGGGCCATGGCGGAGGAAACCAAGTACGTCGAGGGCTCCGTCATCGTCACTTTCAAGCCCGAAGCTTCCTTGGGCGAGGCAAAGATCGCCTTGAGCAAGAAGTCCCTGGGCTTTGAGCGCCATTTCGGCTGGCTCTCCGCCCGGCGCAACAAGACCACCGGCGTCGTCCATCATCTCAGCAAGTCTACCGCCCAGCTCATCGCCGATCTGAAGGACGATCCCACGGTGGAAACGGTGGAGCCCGATTACCTGCGCTGGCCCAAGGCCGTGCCGAATGACACGCGCTTCACCGATCTGTGGGCCCTGCGCAACACCGGCCAGACGGTGAACGGCACCGATGGAGTCGCGGGCGACGACATCAAGTTTGTCGAGGCCTGGAACTTGGCGCGCAAGACCCCCAGTAACATTGTGGTGGGCGTGATCGATACCGGCGTCGATTTCGGCCACCCGGATCTGAATGCCAACATGTGGGTGAATACGGCGGAGACCGACGACAATGCCACGGATGATGACAACAATGGCTACAAGGACGACGTGCACGGCTACGATTTCGCCAGTTCCGTCGCCACTCCCGCCGATATCCTGGGTCAACACGGCACCCATGTGGCGGGCACCATCGCCGGCGTGGGCAACAATCAGAGCGGCGTGATCGGCGTGGGGTACCACGCGAAGATCATGGGATTAAAGGTGTCCTCGGGCAATGATACCGCTTCCTTCAGCAGTTCCGCCATCCTCGCCGCCCTCCAGTACGCCACCCTTATGAAGGAGCGCGGCGTCAACATCGTGGCACTCAATGCTTCCTACGGTGGCGGCGGTTACAGCACCGCCGAGCGCGCTGCCATGCAGGCTGCCGGGAATGCGGGCATCATCTTCGTCGCCGCCGCTGGCAATGAGAGCAGCAACAACGACCTCACTTCCACCTATCCCGCCAGCTACCGCCTGCCCAACATGCTCGTGGTGGCCGCCTCGGACCAGAAGGACACGCTCGCCAAGTTTTCCAATTACGGTGCCTCCACCGTGGATATCGCCGCCCCCGGCACCGAAATCTTGTCCGCCATGCCCTCGGAAAGCGTCGCCATCAAGATCGGCGCGACCACTTACACCTCTGCCCTGCTCACTTACTCCGGCAAGACGCCCGGCCTTACCAATACCATTGTGGAGTGCGGCATCGGCAATCCCGGCGACTTCCCGGCAGCGGTGAACGGCCACATCGCCCTCATCCAGCGCGGCACGCTGAATTTCTCAGTGAAAGTGGCCAATGCGAAGGCTGCGGGCGCCGTCGCAGCCATCATTTACAACAACGTCAATACCGACCCCGTGATCTTCCTCGGCACGCTGTCCGATCCCGGCAACTGGCTGCCCTCGCTGGCCATCAGCCAGGCCGACGGCTTCGCCATCAAGGCAGGGCTGGCCAACAACAACACCGCCACGCTCACGCCTTCCGCTCAGTACCAATACCTGGATGGCACCTCCATGGCGACGCCGCATGTGACCGGCGCGGTCGCCTTCGCGGCGCTGAACTTCCCCAATGACACTGTCGCACAACGTATCAGCCGCATCAAGAACGGCGCGGAAGTGAAGGTCGCCTTCAAGGGCAAGGTGGCCAGCAATGGCAGGCTCAATTTGCTGCGCATCGTGGATGCCAATTCCAATGGCGTGCCCGACTGGCTGGAGAACGCAACTCCCTCTGCGCCGCACATCACCACCGCACGCCGCTTGCAGGGCGCGGTCCTGGGCGGCTCCATTTCACAGACGCTAGAGGCCACCGGTGGCACCGCGCCCTACACCTTCCAATTGATCTCCGGCACCCTGCCGAACGGTATTACCCTCAGCGCCGATGGCCTGCTCTCCGGCACACCCACCGCCACCGCCAATGTATCATTGACCGTACAGGTGACCGACAGCCTGGGAGCCTACAGCGGCAGCGCTTTCGATCTCACCATCTCCGCAACACCGCTGACCATCAGCACCGCTGCGGATGCTCTGCCAAAGGGCCGCATGAATGCAGCCTACACTGGCGCATTGGAGGTCTCCGGAGGCACCGCGCCCTATACTTGGCAGGTGGTCGGCACCGGCTTGCCCGCCGGGGTCGTTTTGAATGCGGATGGTTCGCTCTCCGGCACGCCCACCGCCTATGGCACCTTCCACTTCACCGCGCAGGCCACCGATGCCGGGGCGCTCACCGCTTCGCAGGTCTTCGATCTCGTGGTCGATCCCCTGCCCCTCGTCATCACCACCAGCGGTGCCCTGCCCCCGGGCGTGAAGGCCTACGAGTACACGCATCCCCTCACGGCCACTGGCGGCGCGGCCCCTCTCGCCTGGTCTCTTATCTCCGGCACCCTGCCCGAAGGCCTCACGGTGGACCCGGCGGGCGCGATCAGCGGCACGCCCACGGAGGCAGGCTCGTTCAATTTCGTGCTGCAAGTGGCGGATAGCGATACGCACACGAAGACCCAGGGCTTCACCATTGCCATCGAAGCCGTGCCTATGGTGATCACCTCCACCTCGCCGCTCATCGCAGGCGTGCGCACGGTGCCTATCGTGACGCAGACACTGACCTTCAGCGGTGGTACCGCCCCCTTCAATTGGACGGTCAGCGCAGGCACTCTGCCGCCAGGGCTGAAGCTCACCAGCGCAGGCGTGCTCAGCGGCACGCCCACCGTGGCGGGCACCTTCAATTTCACCGTGGCGCTTACCGACAGCCTCCTGCTCAGCATTAACAAAGTGATGCAAGTAACCATCACCCCCATCTACGTGAAGCCGGTGATGAACGCGCCCGTCTTCGATGATACCACCGTCGGCGTGCCCTTCACCCCCTACAAGGTCACCGCCGCCAATTACCCCCGGTCCTACTCGATTGCCGGCCTCCCCACAGGCCTTACTTACTCCCCCACCACCGGCATCATCAGCGGCAGGCCCACAGTGGGCAAAAGCTTCACCGTCAGCCTGCGCGCCTACAATCCCGCCGGATGGGGGCCCATCATCACCGTGCCCTTTGTGGTCCATGCCCTGCCCGATGGCATGGTCGGCACCTTCACCGGACTTGTCTCACGGCATCCTACACTCAACAAGAATCTCGGCAGCCGCTTCACCCTCGCCATCACCAGCAACGGCTACTACACCGCCAGGATGACGACCGGCATCACCCCCGTGGCCAAGGTCGGCTGGCTCACTACCACCGCGCCGCAAATTAGCATCCCCTTCGGCACCTCCACGCTGAGCCTCACCCTCGATGGCACCACCAATTCGCTCTCCGGCTTCTATGGCGATGCCACGGTCGCCGCCGTCCGCCAGGCCTGGACCGCCGCGCACAAGTCCACCAGCCGCGCCGGCTATTACAGTGTAGGACTCGATTTGACCGATGCGAATGACATCGGCTCAACCACCATTCCGCAGGGTTCCAGCTACGCCTCCTTCACCGTCACCACCCTCGGCACTCTCAGCGTGGTGGGCCATCTCGCGGACGGCGTCGTCTTCACCAGCGCCACCATCCTGGGCCCGCAGGGCGAGATCCCCGTGCATGCGCCGCTCTACACAGGCTACGCCGGCAGCGTCACCGGCTGGTTTGGCCTCTCCGACAACGGCCCCACTCCGCTCACCGGCAACACCGCCGCAGGCACGCTCACCTGGTCCAAGCCCACGACCGTCACCCGCACCTACCCCGCCGCGTTTGGCCCCGTAAGCCTTGCCGTCGATGGAAAGTACCTCGCCACCAGTTCCGTGGGCCAGACCGTCCTCGGCCTGCCCGCTCCCGGGCCTGTGAACCTCAGTTTTGCCGCAGGCGGCGTGGACGCTTCCGCCACCCATCCCAACGTCACCGGCCTTACTTACACACCGTCCTACACTGTCCAGATGCCACCCTTCGCCAGCGGCAACAATCCCGGCAAGGCCACGCTTGCCATCAATCGCAACACCGGTGCGTTCAGCGGCTACTTCTACCTCTCCGAAACCGCGCCCGTGCTCTCGCGCAAGGTGCTCTACCAAGGCATCATCGTCCGCCCCGCCTCCGGCGACATCGAGGCGCGCGGCTACTTCCTGCTCGCGCAAATCCCGGTGAAACCACAGACCATCCTCACCTCCCCTATCCTCTCAGGCAAGGTGACGCTGGGGAACGCCCCGTCTGCCGCGACGCCCTGAAGTACGCACTGGCGTCGCCCAGTCGCCTGCCGTATGTTAAGACCGTGAGCGAAAGCAAAACAGTGGTCAATGTGGAGGAGTTCATCGGCAAGACCGTGGGTCGCCGACGTCCTCCGCGCGATGCCATGCAGATGGGCATGGCCATGCAGAACACCACCAACCAGTTGCTCCGCTCCTTCGGTCACCAATTGCATCCACGCGGTGTGTTCCGTTTCCGCACTCACCAGGAGGCCAATGAATGGGCGCAGAAGATGATATCCCCGAAGAAGGCGAACTGACTTCGCGCGCGCCTACTCAGGAAGATTTGGTCGCCCTTTGCCGTGCGCTGAATGCCGAGGGCGCCCGGTATCTCGTCATCGGTGGCTTTGCCATCATCCAGGCAGGCTACCCGCGTTCCACCAGTGATCTGGATTTCCTCATGGACGCGAGCCTGGAAAACGAGGCGCGTGTCTTCAAGGCGCTTGAAATTTTGCCTGACAAGGCGGTGCTGGAGCTCACGCCCGGCGAAGTATCGCAGTACACTGTGATACGTATTGGGATGAGATCACCGTGGACCTCATGGCCTCCGCCTCGGGCATTGAATACGAGGAAGCTTCAAAGGAAATCATCCACCGCGAACTCGATGGCGTCATCATTCCCTTTGCTTCACCTCTCCTCCTCTGGCGCATGAAGAAGAACACCCATTGCGAAAAAGATGCGGCTGACCTCCTCTTTCTACGGCAGCAATATACCCAGGAAATTTTCGGTGCGAGCCAAGACTGACTCTAATGCTTCAATCCCCTCCCAGCGAACCGCGCCCGCCCCGTCAGATCTGGCCTTGGATCACCGCCGCCGCCATCATCCTGCCGCTCGGCTTTGTCGCCATCATCCATGCCATGATGGGCCACAATGCGGAAGTCCTCTGGACCGCCGCGCAGAAACGTCTCGCCGACACCCATCACACCCTCGACTTCATGGCCCTTGTGCCCCGGCCCGTGCCTGATGCTGACAACTTCTTCGCCATCCCCGCGCTCAAGAACATCGCCGTCGAAGAAGGCGACAACGAGCCCGCCGGAGCCGCCGCCGAGCGCCGCGAGCGGCTGGCGGGTCTCGATATCATCAACCATGCAGTCCGCGGCGATGCCTCTTACCGAAGGCGGCCTGAAGACCGCAGCGGAGTCAACCATGGCCAGCGCTGGGACGCCGCCGCCTGGGCAGCTTACTATCGC
>JAQGPI010000102.1 GCA_028293175.1 Verrucomicrobiaceae bacterium
TTCTGAGCCGGGGGATGAGCGGAGCTGCCGCGTTGAGAGCCTTCGCTGCTTGCGAATTCGGGGTCTGCCTGATCGCAGCCTTAAGCCCCACGCTTTATTACAATGGGTTTTTCCTCAGCGGTGCAGAGTGGCTGCAATCTCGCGGCATGTCGCTTTCGCTCACTTTCCTGTCACTGATTCCGCCCACTGCGCTCATGGGTATGTGCTTTCCGCTGCTTGCTCATGCCACAAGCAGCAGAATCGAGGAAGCAGCCGCCCGTGTAAGCCAGCTAAACGCCGTCAATATCCTGGGCGCGGCCATGGGCTGTCTGGGGTCCGGCTGGTACTTGATCGGCAAATTTGGCTACTCCAAAGCCACTTATATCGGCTGTGCGGTCAGTTTGATGGTGGCGGCAAGTGCGTGGTGGCTGTCCACCCAGGCATCAACAAAATCCGCCGAATCCGGAGCGGGACGTGAACCACCGACCGATAGCCCGCAGGCCGCTCCAGGTCCGGCAGAGAATGTCCTTCGCTGGTGCCTGCTGATGGCCGCTTCCGGTTTCGTGGCCATCAGCCTGGAGATTGTCTGGTTTCGAATTCTCTCCATGATGATCGGCACCCTGCCGTACATCTTCAGCTTGATGCTGGCACTGGTGCTGGTCGGCTACTCTTTGGGCGGACTGCTCGCTAGCCGCAGGTTAAAGTTCATTTGCGATCCATTTTCCGCCTTCCTCAAAGTGCAGGCCTGGGTGCTCCTGGTATCCATCGGTTCGTTACTACTGGTGGTCGTGCTCCGGCCCTACATCCCCCACAGTGATGTCTATTTGAATACACCGCAGTGCCGTCCGTTCGGCGGTGTCCTCGGTTATGTCACACGACTCGCCCTGGCGGTGCTGCTGCTGCTGCCGCCCAACATGCTCATCGGCGCCGGATTCCCTCTCAGCCAGGCCGCCTTGCTAAGGGATCGTGCGTCTGTTGGAAAACTGGTCGCCTGGGTTCAAGGGGCCAATATTTTTGGCAATCTGCTTGCCTCCTTGGTCACAGGTTTTGTCTTCTTCAACTGGTATGGCACCCCGGGTACACTGCGGATTCTCGCCGTTATTGGCCTCGTATTTGCGGGCCTGTCCATCTTTCATAGCCGGAAACTGACGGGGCATGGCGTGGCGCTGATAGTCTTGCTTGGCACCACCCTTGCGAGCATCCCTCAGACCGGCCAATGGTGGCGGCTCATGCATCTCTACAAGGCCGGGGATGCCATCGTCACCGCTGAAGACCAAAGCGGGGTCGCAGTCATGGCCCGCAGGGGTGACGAGCCCTTCTTCGAGATGTTCGCCAGCGGGCAGGTCCAGGGCCATACGCCGAAACCGGATGAGCATCATTTCCCCGCCGTCCTGATCCATGAGGCTCCCAAAACCATGCTGTGCATCGGTCTGGGCGCAGGTGCCTCTGTTTATGCCAATGCCTGCCATCCCGCCCTCCAGGAGATCACCGTGTGCGAGATTTTGCGCTCAATGAAGCCTATGATGGACCTGCATGCCGCCGCCCATCCCGAGGTGCCGCCGCACTCACTGATGCTGAGCGATCCGCGCTTCCACTTCCGTTATCAGGACGGACGCCTGATGCTGCTGGCGGATCAGGAGAAGAAGAAATACGATTTCATCTATGGCTACCCCATGCTGCCGTATAATTCACGCAGCGGCCTGCTGTTCTCCCGCGAGTTCTTCGGCCTGGTTAGCTCAAGGCTCAGCCCGGGCGGCATCGCCTATTGGCTAAACGGATCGGTCCGCATGCGGCGGACCTTTGTGAGCCAGTTCAAATATGTCGTGCTGCTGGAAAACCAGAATATCCTGGGCAGTGACATGCCCCTGGTTCCCCGCATTGAATCGCTCATGCAGCGGCTATCCACCATGCCACAGGCCGTTGAGCATCTCAAGCGCAGCGGTTACGCCCCGC
Organism: Verrucomicrobiaceae bacterium; assembly: GCA_028293175.1. Taxonomy (GTDB): domain Bacteria; phylum Verrucomicrobiota; class Verrucomicrobiia; order Verrucomicrobiales; family Verrucomicrobiaceae; genus CAINXC01. The sequence goes on from JAQGPI010000102.1 coordinate 1,933, forward strand.
TTACCCATGTGCCCGCCATTGTGCAACATTGGGAACCCGACACCCCTCGGGAAGCCGGGGAGGTTAATACGGACCTCCAGCCTAAAGACGAGTACCTGCTCAACAATCCCGACCGAGAGATGGCGGCCGCTAGCGTGGGTCATTAGATGGTATGACGCCGTCATATGAGGGCAGGGCGGATGATGCCGCAGCGTTCGAGTATGTTTTCAAATCCATTTGGTTGTCCAAAGTAAGACTGGCCAACCAGCATCAGACGCTGCTGTAGTCGGAGCGTGGACTTCTTTAAAGCCCATTATAAGCCTCAACAAAGATCGCCCTCGCCAACAAAACCAAGCGCATCAGGGTCGGCTTCAAAAGAGGCCGACTACAACATAACCGCTCGCCCCTCAATCCAACTGCACCAAAATCTCGCGCGGCTTAGCACCTTCCCCAGGCCCGATAATGCCGCGGTCTTCGAGGATATCCATCATGCGCGCGGCGCGGGTATAGCCCAGACCGAGACGGCGCTGGAGCAGCGAGGTGGAGGCCTTCTTTTCCTGGCGGATCACTTCGAGACACTTCTCTAAGATCTTCTCGTCTTCGGCATCGACTTCGTTTTCTTCGTCCTCATCGCCGAAGCCTGAGCTCATGCCGCCCATGGTCTTGTCGCCGGTATCAAACACGGGGCGGCCCTGGCTGACGCAATGGCCCACGAGCGCATGAATCTCTTCATCGGTGACCAGCGCGCCCTGGCTGCGCACGAGGTTCGCGGTGCCGGGTGGCAAATAGAGCATGTCGCCCTTGCCCACCAGCTTCTCAGCGCCCTTGCGGTCGAGAATAACACGGCTGTCGAGCGCCGATGCCACTTGGAAGGCGATGCGCGAGGGCACGTTGGCCTTGATCACACCAGTGATAACGTCCGCACGCGGTGTTTGCGTGGCCACGATCAAATGAATGCCTGCGGCACGCGCCATCTGGGTGATGCGGGCGATGGCCACTTCGATGTCCGCCGGAGCGGTCTGCATCAGGTCGGCAAGCTCATCAATAATCACTACAATGTAGGGCATCGTATCAGGAATGATCAGTTCCTGGCCGCGTGCGGCGGCGCGGGTGGGCGGCTGGGAATCACCGGCCCAATCACCATTCGCATCCACCAGCATCGTCTCGGTATCCTCGGCCTTTTCCAGGGAGGCGGTCACGGTTTGCTGCACATCGCCGATACCAGCGAGGGCGGCGAGTTCTTCCGGTCCCATGGTGGTGGCGCCGCCCGTGGAGACACCGACCGCCGCATTTTTCGGCGTGCGCACGTCGCTGGTCTTCTTGCGATTGCGGCTGTTAAAGGTCTCGAAATTACGGCAGCCCTCAGCGGCAAAGACCTGATAGCGCGTTTCCATTTCGCGGACCACCCAGCGCAAGGCTAGCAGGGCTTTCTTTGGATCAGTCACCACCGGCAGGGCCAGATGCGGCAGCTCGGCGTAGGTCTGCATTTCCACCACCTTGGGATCGATCATGATGAAGCGCAGTTCATCGGGAGCGAAGCGGCAGATCAGGCTGGTAATGATGGTGTTGATGCAGACGGACTTGCCGGAACCCGTGGCACCTGCGACGAGCAAGTGCGGCATGGCGGCGAGATCAGCGATGATCGTCTTGCCATACACATCCTTGCCCAGCGCCAGCGGCAGCTTGGCCTTGGGATTCTGGAAGGCGTCGTCTTCGAGAAGTTCACGCACCGGCACTACCACCTTGTTGCGGTTGGCGATCTCGATGCCCACGGTGTCCTTGCCGGGAATGGGTGCCAGGATGTTGATGCGCTCGGCCTTGGTGGCACGGGCAAGGTCGGCATCCAGCGTGGCAATACGGCTCACGCGCAGGCCGTCCACAGGGCGCACCTCATAACGAGTGATGGCAGGGCCGCGGGTGATGTCGCCCTTGGTCACCTTGATGCCGAAACTATCGAGCGTGCGCACGATGGTTTCCTGCATTTCCTTGAGTTCCAAAGGATCAGCGGGCGCCACAAGCGATGGGTCCGGCCATTGCAGCAAATCCAACGTAGGCAGGGTGTAATTGCGATAGCGGTCGGTGAGACTGCCCATCGGCGCGGGGCCGGACTGCTCGATCTTCTGCGCACGCTTCTTCGTCCACACGTCGCTGAGGCTCGGGCGGTTGTCGTCCTTGAGCAGCGGTTTTGGCGAGGAAGAATCAATGATCTTCGGCTCAAAGGTGAGCGGCAGATCCTGCGCGGTGAAGGTCTCGGGGGACGGTGGCTCAGTGGCGGTGGAGGCACCGATGGAACTCGGCGTGGGCAGCTTGGCGCGTGATCGGCGACGCGTCTCGGTAGGATCTTCAAGCGGGGTCGCGGCCTGCTCAGGAACTGGCACCGGCTTTTCGCGCCAGCTCTTGATCATGCCGCTGATCATGAGGGGAATCTCGCGGCGGGCAGCGCGCATCACGGCGATGGGGTGCATGCCGGTGACGAAAATCAGCCCCACGGAGTAAATCGATCCGAGCACCATGAGGGAGCCCGCATGGCCGAACAGATTGGAAAATACGCGGCCGCCGATCAACCGCCCAATGGCGCCGCCGCTGCCGAAGGGGCTGACATCCTGGTGCGAAAGCTCGCCCGTCCACACATCCACCAGAGCCGCGCCGGTGATCACGATCATGACCATGCCCAACCAGTGACGCATGGTGGTGACCTGCCCGGAGGCCACGCGGCAGACGCCGAACCAAGTGAGGCTAAAGGGCACCAAATACGAGGCGATGCCGACTGCCATTAGGGAGACAAAGGCACCAAAAGCCCCGGTGCGGCCGATGAAATTCGCTGGCGGATCGTTCTGCATGTCCGTCGGATTGCCCATCGCCCAGGAGGGCAGATCGTGCGGATCATAGGAGAACAGCGCGAGCAGGAAGAAAATCGCGAGCCCGAGCATGAACAGGCCGGAAAAGTCATGCCAACTATGGTCATTGACTTGCGGACGGGCAGCCGCCACGGCGCGGGCGCTATTGCGAACGGGGGCGGTTCGGGTGGGAGGCACAGGCTTCAAAGTGTTGAATATCAAGAATACCAAAGTTTTCAAAAACGGCAATCCCGAACCTTGTTTTCCTCTCGAGCTTCCGGTCCGCCTACCGGCGCACCTCGTTGAGTACTGCCTGCCAGCTGGTAAAACGGCTGGTTTTCTTGCCTTTAAGGCTAGCAGTCAGGGGTTCGAGTTGGGGGTCGAACAGGGTGGCCAACTCCAGCACCTCCAGGGCATCCTTGGGATCGAAGAGTTTGCCGGTGGCAAATTCCCTCTGCCCCGCCTCCGAGCGTTTGCGGTCGAACTCGACCTTGGAGTTCACAAACTCGGCGTGGGTTTTAGAGCCGTCGCAGTAGGGCACCAGGAACTCAACAGCCTTGGCCAGCGAGGCTCCGTTGGTACCTGTGAACTGGTAAAGATCGGTCCCCTGCTGCTTCGCGGCGGTCGCCAGGGCCAGCAGCGGCTCCAGGTCGTAACAGTGGTAGTGCAAAGCGTCGCGCTCGTGGAAATCAAAGCTGGAACCGTCCGGCAGCAGGTTGTTGGCGATCTGTTCGCGAAAGCCGTTCACGGCCCGGTCGATCAGTTCTGAGTCCTGGAGAAGCCAGCCGCACAGGCCCAGCATTTTGAGCCGGTGGCTGTGCCAGTTGTTGAAGCTCGTGGCTTTGGTTTTCTTCTTTTGGCGGTCGACGAGCGTGGAGGCGATCTTGCGCAGCCATCCTGCAACCTCCGCTTTTTCAGGGGCTGAAAAGGCACCTTGGATCAAATCATAGCCTACCAGCAGCGGCTCCAGTTTCGTCTCATTGATAGGGTCGCCCTGAGGTTCATTCACCCTTGCCCAGGCAAGAATGAAGGCCTTGGCTTTGTCGCCGTACTCTGCTTTGCCGCTCACGGCGAAGGCCCAGCCCAAGACTTCGACTTTACGCATATCGGCGAGGCTCTTGACGGTGGCAATCCTGTCGGGATCAGACTTCAACTTGCCTTCGCTCTCGATGATTTTCACAGGATTGGGAGTGGCCGTCAACGCATAGTCGGCCTCCGCTTGCACCCTAGCAAACTGCCGTCCCGCCGCTTTGTCTTTGGCAATGAGGTCACGTAGTTTTAGCTGTTGGTCTGGCTTCAGGGTGAACTGCTGCGCCATTGCCGTGGTGCTGATGAAGAGGATCAGCACGGGCCGCAGGAACCATGAAGCGGAGCACATGCCGCTGCGGTAGCCGCGCACCGGGCGCTGTCAACTCTCGCGACCTTACGCCCGGATTTGCATTGAAGCCGCAAGCGTTCTCTTTCTTAATGGCGCATCATCATGAATCGCCGCCAGTTCCTTGCCACCACTCTCGCCTCCACACTCTCCAGTCTGCCGGCCCAGGAGAACCGCCCGCGCCGCCTAGTTTTGCGTTCCTCCTGGCAGACAGTGAACATCGGCGACATCGGCCATACGCCCGGCGTGCTGCATTTGTTGGAACAGCACCTGCCCGATGTAGAGGTGCGCCTCTGGCCGTCCGACATCAAGAACGGTGTGGAGGAGATGCTGGCCAAGCGCTTCCCCAAAGTGAAGATCGTCAAAGGCGTGGAGGATGTGCGCGCCGCCCTGGCCGAGTGCGATTTCCTTCTGCACGGCTCTGGACCCAGCCTTGTGGCGGAAAAGGATGTCGCCAAATGGGCCAAAACCGGCAAGCCCTACGGCATCTATGGCATCACCTTCGCCGCCACCAGCCCCGAATCCATCGAACTGATCAGCAACGCCCAGTTCGCTTATTTCCGCGATTCCCATTCCCTGAACTTCGCCCAGGAGCACGGCTGCAAGTGCCCGATCATGGAGTTCGGCCCCGATGGTGCCTTCGCCGTGGACCTCAAAAACGACGCCCCCGCCGAAGCCTTCCTCAAGGAGCACGGCCTGGAGGATGGCAAGTTCCTCTGCTGCATCGCCCGCTTCCGCAACACCCCTTATTGGAAGATCAAGAAGGTGGCCTTTGATGAGAAAAAGAACGAGCGCAACGAGGCCATGAAGGCCCACGACAGCGCGCCGCTAGTGGAGGCGATCATCGCCATCACGCGTCAGACCGAGATGAAAGTGCTCCTCTGCCCGGAGGACGCCAGCCAGATGGCGATCAACAAGGAAGTGCTCTACGACAATCTGCCGAAAGATGTGAAAGCCAAGGTGGTGTGGCGCGAAACCTACTGGCTCACCGATGAAGCGCTGAGCACCTACCGCCACTCCGCCGGCCTCTTCGGCCACGAGATGCACAGCCCCATCATGTGCATCGGCAATGGCATCCCCGCCATCGTCTGCCGCTGGGCCGAGCAGACGAGCAAGGGCTACATGTGGCAGGACATCGGCCTCGGCGAATGGCTCTTCGACCTCGATGACGAGGAGCAATTGAAGCGCGTCGCGCCCGCCGTGCTAGCCATGGCCAAAGACCCCGCCGCTGCGAAACTCAAAGCAGCGCAAGGACTGGCCGTAGTGAAGAAACGTCAGGCAGAAACCATGGCGCAGTTGAAGAAGAGCCTGGGCTGATCCAGCTTCAAATCCCCAGCAGCCGCGCCACCGCTTCGCGCTTCAGGCGCAATTCGCGCCATTCGTGGTCAAAGGCACTGCCGCCCACGATCCCGCAGCCAGAGGGCAGCGTGATGCGCTGACCTTCCCAGGCGAGACCGCGAATGCTCACCACGAGGTGCTGAGCGCCTTCGTGACTGAAACCAAAGGGCGCGCCAAAAAAGCCCGGCACCTTCAAAAAGGTGCGGTACTCGTGCAGCTTCGCCAGCCATTCCTCCTCGCGTGGCAGGCAGCCCACGGCAGGGGTCGGATGCAGTAGTTGCACCAGATGATTAGGGTCAGGCGGCACCGTGCATTGCACCCGCAGGCTGGTCTGGAAATGACGCAGTCCCGCCGCTTCGCAAAGGTGGCGCGCATCCCGTTCCACGGGGCCTAGGGTGCCTAGCCGTTCGGCCAGGAATTCCGCCACGATTTCGTGTTCTTCGATCTCCTTCACGTCGGTGAGGAAATCCGCATCCGCGCCCGGCTTGGCGGTGCCCGCCAGCGCCATGGTTTTGACTTCGTTACCCTCGCGGTGGAACAGCAGTTCCGGCGTCGCACCCAGGAAACCGCTGCCGTTGAACGAGCGGGCATAGCCCCAGAGATTGTGCGGCGCATTCATCACCGCATGCAGCAGCGCCGCAGGATCGCCCTCCGCCGTGCCGCACTCCGTCAGCACCGGCACCATCTTGATCAGCCGACCCGATAAAACTTCCCGCCGGATGCGCCGGAAGGCCATCTTGAAGCCCTCCGTCTGCGGTTTTTCCCACAACACGTTGAGGCCGTTCGCCCCGCCCGTCACTTCGTCCAGAGCAGCGGAGTCCGTCACTTCCACCAAGCGCCCAGGCACCTTCCAGGGCTTGGGATCGGTCAAAGTGAAGTCATTCACGTAGAACGCCGTCCTTTCCGGCATGCCCGCCGACTCCGTGAAAGGGCCCAGGCCAAGCCAGGCGCGTCCATCCGGGAGTCTAAAAAAGGCAAAATCGGTCATGAGAGGGGGGCTCAATAGTGAAACGAGCGGGCTGCGATGCAAGGTATTGTCGAATTGTTCACGCATAACCTTGCGCAAAATCCGCCTGTGACAGTCCTGTCCCGGCATGGCAGAATACCTCTGCATGAATCCCCGCCCGCTGTGCCTTGCCCTGCTGTTCGGCATCCTCGCGCCGGGATGCAAGCCGCCCGCCTCCGCTCAGACCATGCCTGCCGCCACCTCTGCTGATTCCGCACCCGCCAACTGGCAGGACCTCAAGCTCGAGCAGCGCCTTGCCGATCTCCATCGTCGACGTCTTGAAGGACTCAAAAACGACCTGCACGCCGCCGGTTTCAAGCTCGGCAGCCCCGCCTATCTGCGCATCTTCAAAGAATCCAGCGAACTAGAAATCTGGCTGCAAAAGCCCGGTGCCGCTGCCTTCGTAAAGTGGAAGACCTTCCCCATTGCCCGTTGGTCCGGCAATCTCGGCCCCAAGGAGAAAGAAGGCGATTACCAGGCCCCCGAGGGGTTCTACAACGTGGTGCACAAGCGCCTCAACCCCGCGAGCAAGTACCACCTTTCCTTCAACATCGGCTACCCCAACGCCTACGACACCGCCCACCATCGCACCGGCGGCCTCATCATGGTGCATGGCAAGAACGTCTCCATCGGCTGCTACGCCATGACCGATCCCGGCATCGAGGAAATCTACCTCATCGTGGAGGCCGCCCTCGCCGGAGGCCAGCCCGAGGTACCCGTGCATTGTTTCCCCTTCCGCATGACCGAGGAGCGCATGGCCCGGGCCAAGACGGAAAGCAGCCCCTGGCTGGATTTCTGGAACGAGCTCCGGCCAGGGTATCTGGCGTTTGAGGCCGGTCATGTGCCGCCTGTGGTGCGGCAGGGAACGCGGTATATCGTGGCGCAATGAGTAGCCGCGCTCGCAAGAGCGTGGGGGGTTGGACTTGGCAAAGCACATGGCCGCTCCGTCCACCTTCTTGCGAAGGCGGCTACTTTCGTTCCCAAATCCCATCCCACCCTTCCCAAAAAACGCAAGCATCGGCTCCCATTCAGCGTTAACTTTCCCCCTCGTACCCTCGAATCGCGTACTCCCTTCGATGTCCCGCCTCTTTTTCATCGCCCTCGCCAGTCTTTCCACGGCCAGTTTCGCTGCCGATGCCTTGTCCAATCGCGGCCAGGAGCCTTTCAACAAGCAGATCCAGCCCCTGCTGGAGAAGTACTGCTACGACTGCCACGCCGACGGCACGAACAAGGGCAAGTACGCCATGGACGAGCACAAGGACTTCGCCTCCATGCGCATGGACATGAAGATGTGGGATCACGCGCGCCAGATGCTCGTCACCCATGTGATGCCGCCCACGGGTAAGCCCAAGCCGACCCTGGAGGAACGCGATGCCCTAGTGCGCTGGATTGATGACAGCGTCTTTTACTTCGATCCCGCCAAGCCCGATCCCGGGCACCCCACCATGCGACGGCTGAACCGCGAGGAGTACAACAACACCATCCGCGACCTGCTTTTCATCTACGATCAGAAGCCTGCCGATGACTTCCCGCCGGACGACAGTGGCTACGGCTACGACAATATCGGCGACGTGCTCACCATTTCGCCTCTGCTTATGGAAAAGTACATGCGCGCCGCGCGCCGCATGTCCGATGTGGCCATGAAGATCACCGCACCAGAGCGCACCAGCCTGGAGATCTTGCCTGCCAAATTCAAGGCCAACGGCAAGAACGTCGCCGCCGAAGAAAGCGTGCTGTGGTTCTTCGGTCAGGCGCAGTCCCCCGCCCCGCTGCGCATTTCGGCAGAGGGCACCTTCCGCATCACGCTTCACGTCGCCGCCACCAAGTCCGGCCCCGATAACGCCAAGGTGGCGGTGAAGATCGACGGCAAAAAGATCGGCGAGTACGAGGTGAAGGAGGAATGGAAGAACAGCAAGGGCCCCTGGCAGAAGGTGGAAATCGAACACGTCATGCGTTCCGGCGACCACTCCTTGACGGTAGAATTCCTCAATGACTTCTACGATGAAAAGGCCGCCGAGAATCGGCGCGACCGCAACCTGGCGCTGTCCAAGATAGAGGTCGAAGGGCCCTACGGTCTCACCGCGCCGAAAACCAGCAAGTTCGTTAAATGGCTCGCGCCCGACATTATTGCGGGCCTGCCAGCGCTGGAGTTCACCGGTGAAGACCTGCTCAGCGGCGAAGGCACGGCGGAGTACGACACCGGCACCGTGGAGCTGGCCTCCAGCGGCTACGTCCACCACCCCATCGAGCTCAAGGAAGCAGGCAAGTACCGCCTGAAGCTCAAGCTCGGCGCCCAACAAGCAGGCACCGATCCAGTGAAGTTCGATGTGCGGCTGGACGACAAGATCATTCACAAGGGCGATGTCACCGCCAAGAACCAGACCCCGCAATGGTTCACCGTCGATGCCGATCTGCCCGCAGGCCGTCATGACCTGCGCGTGTACTTCCTCAATGACATATGGGACCCCAAGACCAATGCCGACCGCAACCTGTGGGTGCATCAGGTCCACCTGGAAGGGCCGCTCAAGAACGATGCTGCCACCAATCCCCTGAGTGTTGCCGCAATGGTAAAGAAAATGGGGGCCCGCCTGTTCCGTCGCCCGATGACGACAGACGAAGAAAGCAAGTGGGTGGCCCTCGCCGATCAGGCTACCAAGGCAGGTGCGCCTCCGCTCGAAACCCTTTCCATCACACTGGAGGGCATGCTCATGTCTCCCGCCTTCCTTTATCACGCCGTGCCGCAACCTGCGGGCACTCGCCTGGGCGATACCGAGCTCATTGATGAGACCACGCTGGCCGAGCGCCTCGCCTATTTCTTGTGGTCCGCTCCACCGGATGACGCCCTGATGCAACAGGCCGCCAAGGGCGAACTGCGCAAGAATCTCGCCGCCACCGTAAAGCGTGTGATCACCGATTATCGCGGCACCGCCATGCGCACCAATTTCGCCGGTCAGTGGCTGCAATTGCGCGACACGGATCTGATCAATCCCTCGAAGAAACTGGTGCCCGAATTTACTGGCAGCGAGGCGTACGACATGCGGACCGAAACGCAGCTATTCTTCGGTCACATCCTGCAGGGCAACCTCAGCATCATCGACTTCCTCAACGCCGACTACACCTTCGTGAACAAGCGGCTGGCGAGCCTCTACAACCTGCCGAACGCGGGCAAGCTCAACAACAAGGAGTTCAAGCAGGTGTCGCTCCAGGGTACCCCGCGCGGCGGCGTCATCACCCAGGGCAGCGTGCTCGCCATCACAGCCAATCCCACCCGCACGAACATCGTGCGCCGTGGCAAATTCGTGCTGGAAAGCATCCTCGGTTTCTCCCCTCCCCCCGCCCCCGGCGATTTGCCACCGCTGGATGAAAAAGCCCTGCGCAAGCCCGGCATGACCCTCCGCCACCAGTTCGAGGAGCACCGCAAGGCCAACTCCTGCGCTGGTTGCCACGCCCTGCTCGATCCCATCGGTTTCGCCCTGGAAAACTACGATCTCATGGGCCGCTGGCGCACCACCGATAACAAGAATCCCCTGGATACCACGGGCCAATGGATTCGCGGCCAGCAGTTCAAGGACATGCAGGAATTCCGCGAAATCATCGTCCGCGATCTGAAGGGTGAATTCGTCCGCTGCCTCGCTGAAAATCTCCTCACCTACGCTCTCGGTCGCGGCCTTGAATACCACGACCGCCCCGCCGTGCAAGAGATCGTCCGTCGCACCGAAGCCGCCGGTTACAAGTTCCAGGACATGATCATCGCCGTCTGCGAAAGCGTGCCCTTCCAGCGCGTGCAGGTGGGGAAGTGAAGAAAGTGGCAGGGCGTCCCGCCCCTCTCAGGAAGTAGCCGCGCTTGCAAAAGCGTCGGGCCTTGGGCTCTGCAGAGCATCGCAACGCTCCATCCACCTTCTTGCGAAGGCAGCTACTTTGCAGGCTCCAAAGAAAGTGGCTTCGGCTTCAGCCGAATCAGGAAGTAGCCGCGCTCGCAGAGCGTGGGGCGCTAGGCTCTGCAAACGGCTTTGCTGCTGAACAAGGAGAGGAGTGGTACCGCCGCCTGCCATAAACCTTGCGCAGCAACATCCTTCGTCTTCGCCTTTGTACTTCTGGCCGCTCTTTTCAAAGCACCCGACCCATTGGGCTGAAGGCGCGGGACGCACGCGTCTTCTTGCCCCTTTCAAGGTCACCAACTCAAAAGGACTCTCACCCCTCGCGGGAAATGTTGGTTTCGAACGTGAAGGACAGCCACGCCCAACGGGCGTAAATTCCCTCATGTCACGCCCTTGGAATACCCTCCAACCGCCTCCTCCTCGCCCTCGGCGCGGCACGGGTGCGTTGGCTCCTTTTCCGGGGCGAATCCGACTCGATCCGACTGGATCAAACCAAATTTTGTGCGCACACGGCGCCTGCTCAGCCCATCACCTACACGAAGCTCTCAAACGCAAGATCCTGCCTCCCAGCGACGTATATCCCCGCTTACTTGCCACTCATGTCACTCCGCTCCATCGCTAGTTTCCTGATCATCACCGCTTCCGCGTTGCACGGGGAAACCGCGCCTCCGACGAAGGCCATCAGCTTCACTAACGACGTGATGCCGCAGATCCAGAAGGCGGGATGCAGCGCGGGGACCTGTCATTCCAAGCCGGAGGGGCAGAACAACTTCAAGCTCTCGGTCTTCGGTTACGACCCCGGCCTGGACTACTCCGAAATCGTCGATGATGACCGTGGACGCCGCGTCTTCCCTGCCGCGCCGGAGGACTCGCTGTTCCTAAAGAAAGCCACGGGGCAGATTCCGCATGAAGGCGGGGTGCGTTTCGAGGTCGGCTCGGAGCCCTACAAGGTGATCCTCGCCTGGATGAAGGCGGGGATGCCGTACACGCCGGACACGGACCCGAAGCTCACCGAGGTCAAAGTGGAGCCACGTGAAAACCTGTACAAAAAGGCAGCTCTTCAGCAGCTTAAGGTCACGGCCAAGTACAGCGATGGCAGTACTCGCGATGTCACTCGCTTGGCCGAGTACATTTCGCAGGACAAGGAGATGGCTAGCGTGGATGAGCACGGCCTCGTCACCGTCGGCAAGCTTACCGGCGAAGGCGTCGTCGTGCTGCGCTACATGGGTCTCGTCGATGTCGCGCGCATCACGGTGCCTTCCGAGAAGACGCTGCCCGCTGAAGTCTACACGCGCCTGCCGGTGAAAACGGAGATCGACAAGCTGGTGTATGATCGCCTGCAAAAGCTCGGCATCGAACCCTCCGCGCCCTGTTCGGATGAGGAGTTTCTGCGTCGCGCCTCTCTAGATGTTATTGGCATTCTGCCTTCACCGGAAAAGGCCCGCGCCTTCCTCACCAGCACCGCGCCGGACAAGCGCGAGCAGCTTATCGACGAACTGTTGAAGCACCCGAACTACGCCAATCACTGGGCCATCAAATGGGGTGACCTTATTCGGCCCAATCCCTCCCGCGTGGGCGTGAAGCCGGTGCTGCTCATTGATGCGTGGCTGCGTGATGCTTTCCGCCGCAACATGCCTTACAACCAGATGGTGCGCGAGCTGCTCACGGCCTCCGGCAGCAGTCATGATTACGGCCCGGTGGCCTTTGTTCGCGACAAGCGCGAGCCCATTGATGCCAGCTCCTTTGTCAGCCAGATCTTCCTCGGCGTGCGTATGGACTGTGCGAAATGCCATCATCATCCGAGCGAAAAATGGACACAAGAGGACTACTATCAGATGGCCGCCTTCTTTGCCCAGACAAAGCACAAAGGCCAGGGCATCTCGGCTCCCATTTCGGGCGAGCCCGAGTATTGGTGGTACGCGCCCGGCGGCAGTGTAACACACCCTATCACAGATGCCGTGATGATTCCGAAGGCGCCTGATGGCCCGGAGATGCCTTATGTGAACGGGCAGGACCCGCGCAAGATGCTGGCGGACTGGATGGAGGGCTCCGACAATCCGTTCTTTGCCAAGGCCATCACCAACCGCATCTGGGCCGAGTTCTTTGGCCGGGGCATCGTCGAGCCGGTGGATGACTTCCGCGTCTCCAATCCTGCGACCAACGAGCCGCTGATCGACTGGCTGGCCCGCGACTTCGCGCAGAACGGCTACAATTTGAAGCACCTGATGCGCACTCTCATGCGCTCGAATGTGTATCAGCTCAGCAGCCGTCCCAACGCCTCCAACCTCGCTGATTCGAAGAACTTCTCCCGCGCCTATCGCCGACGTTTGTCCGCGGAAGTGCTGGCCGATGCGGTGAATGACTTCACTGGCGGCAAGGACTCCTTTGCCGGTCTGCCCTCCGGTTCGCGCGCCGTGGCGACGTGGAACCACAAGATGGAGAGCGATTTCCTTGATGCCTTTGGCCGCCCCAATGCCAGCCAGGAATGCCCCTGCGAGCGCGACAAAAAATCCAGCGTGGTGCAGGCCCTGCATCTGATGAATTCGCAGAACTTGCAGGAAAAGCTGGCCATCGAAACGCCGCTGAAGAACAGCAAGAAGCCAGAGCCCGAACTGGTCCGCGATCTTTACCTCGCCGCCTACAACCGCCTGCCGGAGCCAGCGGAGATGAAGTCCGCTCTCGGCTATTTCGCCACTCCCGGAGCCACTCGCCAGACGGCGATCGAAGACATCATGTGGTCGCTCATGAACTCTGCGGAGTTTGTGTTCAATCATTGATATAGTCCTGCAAAGCGTGTTCATTTCCGCATCATGTGCGGTTCTCTCGGATGGTTCAAAGCGGGCTCGCCACCCTGGTCGGAGGCTGAGCGCCAGCTTGCCACCGGCAGCCTTGGTGGCATCCGCCATCGCGGACCTGATAATAGTGGTGAAGCCAGCGGCGACGGCTGGTGGATGGGCTTCCGCAGGCTTTCCATCCTCGATCTGTCCCCCGGCGGACATCAGCCCATGGCCTTCGGCAACGGCCGCCACGTGCTTACTTTTAACGGCGAGATCTACAACTTCCGTGAGCTGAAAGCATCGCTACCGTCGCGCTCATTCGCTTCCAGCGGCGATACCGAAGTGCTCGGTGCCTTGCTGGAATCACAACCCGTTGAGCAGGTGCTAGGCAGGCTGCGCGGCATGTTCGCCTTTGCCTGGTGGGATGCGGCGGAGCAGTCGCTCACCGCCGCTCGCGATCCGTTTGGCATCAAGCCGTTGTATTACCGTGTAGGACGAGATGGTGAACTCTGGATCGGCTCGGAACTGCGCGCCTTGCGTCAGTTGTCGAGCACTCCATTGCAAGTCTCGAAGCGTGCGCTTGCCCAGTACTTCCGCTGGGGTGCGGTGCAGGCTCCTGACACGATGGTGGAGGGCATCGAATGCCTGCCGCCAGGTCATCTGCTGCGCTGGCACAAAGGCGAGGTCAAGGTGGAGCGCTGGTTCACACCCTCATGGCCCGGCCAGGAAGCCTGGACGCATGGTTATCGCGCGCAACGTGAGGACGTGCGGAAGACGGTGCTTGCCAGTGTCGAAGCCC
>JAQGPI010000126.1 GCA_028293175.1 Verrucomicrobiaceae bacterium
GAGCCTTCCTGAAAATATCGGTGAGGCCCGCATTTTTGAAGTCCTGGGCAATGACGGTGAATTTCACATCCATGTAACCCCAGATCAGACCCATGAATTCAAAATTGCCGAAGTGCGGTGTCACCCAGACAATGCCTTTGTTGCGACGGCTGGCGAGGAAATCGCGCGCCGCCTGATCCATATGGAAGTACTGCGACCAGTTGTCCTTGGTCATAGCGGAGGCCCAAAACAGGTCAATGAAGGTGCGGGCGAAGTTCTGATAGGCTAGGCGCACGATGCGGAAGCGCTCCCGGAATGTCAGGGTGCCCCGGTAGGCCACTCGCAGGTTTTCGAGGGCCGTGCCCCGCCCGCGATAATCGACCAAACAGGCGAGGGTACCCGCGACTTTGGCCAGCGTCATCAGGACGTGCCGGGGCAATTTGGGCATCAGCCAGGCCATGAATTTCACGGCGCAGGTCTCGATGAAATATCGAAGCTTCTTCACGTTGGTCGTTTGAGTCTTGAAAAATCGGGCTACAGTGGGGCATGGCTGTTCCCACGCTGACTGCAATTCTCAAGAGGATTTTAAAGCAACCCACCGCACCGTTTCACGAGTACCATGTACGTCGTGAAGTTGAGGCCCTTCTGGCCGAGTGCCCTAATGTAACCTTGAAGCGTGACAAGTTTGGCAACCTGCTGGCCACCTACAAGTACGGCAAGCGCAAGAGCCTCCCTACCTGGGTGCTGGCTGCGCACATGGATCACCCGGCCTTCGTGCCGAACCACGGTGCCAAAGGCAAGGAAGATGCTTGGGAGTTCATCGGTGGCGTGCCCGTAGGCCCTGTTCAGGACGGCATTCGTCGAGGCCTGCGCAAGGTGGTCAAGGGCGGACAGTTCGCCTCCTGGGACTTCCCTGTTACGATCAAGGAAGGCCGCATCTCCGCGCCGGCTTGCGATGACCTCATCGGCTGCGCGCTGATCATCTCCACCTTCTGGGAGCTGGCCCGGCTGAATCTGGAAACGACGGTACATGCCACCTTCACCCGCGCGGAAGAGGTAGGCTGGCTGGGGGCCTGGCACCTGGGTAATAACTGGCCCTTCTCTGAAGGTGCTGTGTTTCTCTCCGTCGAAACCAGCCGCCCGGTGAACGGCGCGGAACTCGGCAACGGCCCCATCGTCCGTGTCGGCGACCGTCTTTCTGTCTTTGATTCAGAGTCGGTCTCCATCCTGATGCGAACGGCATCGGAGCAAGGTATCCGCGTGCAGCGCTGCCTGCTCGATGGCGGAGCCTGCGAATCCACCGCCATGCAAGCCCTGGGCCACCGCAGCGCCGGTGTCTCAGTCCCGCTGGGCAACTACCACAACATCGACGACGACAAGCCCGAACTGGCTCCCGAGTACGTGATGATGGACGATGTGAAGACCACACTGCGCCTGCTCACCGCCCTTGTCGCCACCAAGCACGACGGAATCGGCGAACGCAGCATCCGTGAACGTGTGGCCCTGCGCCTGAAGCAGTACCAGCCGCATCTCGCCGCCGGCAACCAGCACTTTGCCTGACACGGCTTTTGTCTTGTGACGGGGCTGATGCGCGGTTTATACTCTGCGCATGAGCCCCCAGCAGGATGGTGCGATTCCCGACGACGAACTGGAACGCGAGGCGATGGACGCCCGTCTTGATGCCGATGGCAACGGCCCCGTGGAGCTCTGCTTCTCCTGCCTTCACGATGTGCCCCCTGCCGAAAGTCTCTGCCCGCATTGTGGTGCACCCATTTCCGGTGCCTCCGGCATAATGCCCTGGGAACGTACTTTCATCTACCAGGGTTCAGAGGCTAAGCCAGCCAGCCCTCTCTTGCTGATCGGTGTGTGGCTGACTTTTTGTCCCAGCTTGGTGGCTAGCAGCCTCTTGTTTTGGTATGAGGTAACAGCAGGCACTTTTTTCACTGCTCCAGTCCTTCCTCGCTCTTCTGGGGCATCCTCTCACTTGCTGTTGTGTGCGGGACAACGCAGAATTACTTCAGATGTTCAAAGGCGGGAGAATCAGCGGCTTAAGAGTGCATCATGCAAACCGCCGTGATGGCGCAAGGAGACAGAACATCCTTACCTCAACAGCGGCTTCACAATTCCAGTCAGCACCTTGTAGCCATCCGCATTGAGGTGCAGTTTGTCTGCCACCAGCAGCGCGCCGTTGGGCTTGCCTTCCTTGTCCACCAGGGCGGAGGTCAAATCGATGAACTGTACATTGTCCTTGCCTTCGATGCTGGCCTTGATGCCTGCGTTCGCTTTCTTTTGCTCATCAAACAATGCGAGGCGCTTGATGCTGGGGCGCAGGGAAAGGTAGATGATCTTCGTCTCTGGCAGTTCGGCTGTCAGCCTCGCCATAATCCTCTTCCAGGTTTCGATCACATCCTCTGCCTTCTTGCCGAGACCGAGATCGTTGTCACCGGCATAGAACACGATGGTCTTTGGTTTGTACGCAAGCACGACGCGATCAAGATAGAACAGTACATCGGATGACTGACAGCCGCCGAAGCCGCGATTGAAGACTGGGAGACCCGCGAAATCTTCCTTCAAGGTCTTCCACTTTACCATGGTGGAACTTCCCACGAACTCAATGCCGTTGACTGCAGGTGGCATGGTCCTGTCCGCCGCTTCAAAAGCGGCGATGCTCTTCTCCCATTTCTCTGGGCCAGGGATGGGCGCAGCAGCTTTTGGTGTTTCAGCGAAAGCGACGGCAGTGAGAAGCAATGAGAGGCAGGAGAGACGGAGCATGGAGGAGTAACGCGGCAGGCGGTGGTATCTTCAGCAAAAAGGGAAGCGTCACCGCTCCCCTTTCACTTTTACTTATCTGTATTTCACTACCACTTCACGGACTTGAAGTACTCAATGTGCTTCGGCATCTGGTCCATCACGGAGTCGGATTCGTCTTCAATGAAGTAGTGCTTGATGCCGATTTTCTCGGCAGCGGCGAACACAGCAGGCCAGTTCACCTGTCCTTCGCCAAGCACCACGTTGTTATTCACGTCGGTATGGCCCGTGAGTTCGCCTGTGGCGATGCCCTTCTTCAGATCCTTCAGGTGCATCAGCACCCAGCGGTCAGGATAGGTTTCCATCAGCTTCACCGGGTCCTTGCCAGGGAAGACGATCCATAGCACGTCCATCTCGTAGCTCACCTTGCCGGCCGTCGTGCTCTTGATGAGCTTGTCAGCCAGGGTGCCGTCACCCGCCTTTTGAAATTCAAAGCCATGAAGATGGTAAAAGAATTTGATGCCTTCCTTGGCCAGGGCTTCGCCCGCCCTGTTGAAGACTTCGATGGCGTCATTGCACTCTGCATCATCGAAATCATCCTTGTGATCAATCCAGGCGCAGCCTGCATATTCCAGGCCCAGAGACTTGGCTTCCTTCACCACGTTCTCTAAATCCGTCTTCCAGCGCTTGTAAGGGAAATGGCTGCTGGTGGCCTTGAGACCGCGCTTGTCGAGTTCACCTTTGAGGACGTCGGCGGTCAGATCAGGCGGCAGTCCAGCCAGTTCTAGGTCTGTGATGCCCATGGCCTTGATCTGGTCCAGCGCCCAGGGCAGACCTCGCAGCTTGATCTGGGAACGAAGACTGTACACTTGCAGGCCCGGCGGTTTGTCGAAGCCGCCCGCAAGGGCATTGAGGGAGGCAAAGGATGCTGCCGCAACAAGGCTATAGGTGAAAAAGCGT
>JAQGPI010000133.1 GCA_028293175.1 Verrucomicrobiaceae bacterium
GGCGCTTCAAGTAACCAGGAAGCCCTCGAGGCCGTCGCCATCGGCGATTACGCCACTTTTCCCCTCAAATCGACACGTCTCCTTAACAACATGATCTCTGCGCCCGGGCTGGATAATAAGGCCGGGCTCTACGTGTGCCTGGAGGTGCTTCGGCGGCATGCGGAATCGAATTCGGATGTTGCTTTGAGTGTCGCAAGCTGTGTGCAGGAAGAGATCGGTAGTCGGGGGAGTGTTACCGCCACGTCCAAGGTGTGCCCCGACGTGGGGCTGGCGATCGATGTGGTACCGGCAACAGACGATCCGGGTTTCGCTGTTGCGCCGCAAAACCATCCGCCGTGTAAACTGGGTGGCGGCCCTACCATCTCCGCAGGCCCAAACACCAACCGTCTCGTTAGGAAACTGCTGCTTCAAAGCGCCTCGCGGCAATCCTTAGATTATCAAGAGTACCCTTGGGGGAAAACTGCGCCCAATGACTCTAAATCCATCCAGACTGAAGGCGGTGGCGTCGCCAGCGGGTCTGTGGGGATTCCCCAACGAAATATGCATACCCCTGCAGAGGTGGTTTCGCTGGTGGACATTGAGTCGACAATCAAGCTGGTTTTGGACTTCGTGAGGGTAGCGGTAGACGAGCAGCATGATTTCAGGCCCTACTACTTCCGACCGAACGGCATCGCCTAGGCCGGTCGGTTCCAGCCTTTCACGCTACCTCTGCTCGTCGCGCAGTTCCTGCTCCAGGCGCTCGCTAAGCCACTGCTTGATCATGCTCTGATAGTTCAGGTAGCGGCGCCGGGCGATACGCTTGATGCGACTGAGCATGCGCGGATCAAAGCGCAGCGTGATCGTGGTGGATTCACGCACATCGGGGCGGTGCACCGAGGTCTGCATCACGCGACCATCGAGTTGATGCTCGCCCCAGTAGCGGGCTTCGTCCTCCTCATTGTCAAAGGAGGGCACATCCTTCCATGAGCGGACGGTCTTGAAAGCGGGGGCTGGCGGGTGGGCTTCCATAGGGGGAGGTATCATATTTCCTCTGCTTGCTTGCGGTCGTAAAAGTACGCTTCCTCGGTGGTCATGGGACGGGCGTAGACCACGCGGTAGCGTTTGCCGTCGGTCCAGAAAACGCTGAAAATCGCGGTGCCGCCGAGTGAACGGCCCAGGCAGAAGTAACGCGCCTTCGATGCATCGTCGTTGCCTTCCGGCAGCAGCTTGAGCGAGAAGGGGTCCTCAAAGGACTCTTCAATGTCCTTCGGCGGCAGTTTTGCCAAGTCAAAGGCAACGTCGATCCAGTCAAAGTCCATGTGTATGAGGAGGCGGGGGAAAGGGGTCTGTAGCGGGTTACTTCCGATATTCAATGAGTTCTACTTCATAGCCCTCGGGCGCGTCAATGAAAGCAAAGGTTCCGCTGGCACTTTCGGTAGGACCATCGGTGAGGGGATAGCCGAGGGCGGCGGAGTGCTTCGCAAAGGCTTCGATGCTGTCCACTTCGAAGGCCAGATGGGTGAGATCGGAGCAGACCGTGACGTTCCCAGCGGCTGGATAGCTGCAAATCTCGATCAATTCATCGCTGTTGGGCGTCTTCAGAAAGACCAATTCCGAGCCGCGAGGGGACTTGTGCCGACGCACCTCCGTCAACCCCAGCACCTGGGTGTAGAAGGAGATTGTCTTGTCCAGATCGTTCACGCGATACCGGGTGTGCAGCAGTTTTTTAACCATGTTGGAAAGGGATTTGTTACGTATGCCACAGGGCTGCGCTGGCCGCAACCACCACTCCTGAAGGGCTAAAAAAATGAATAGAAACAGCCGTAGCACTGTCTCTATGCGATACAACCCGGCGGGGGTAGGGGTATGCGCTCAGTGCCACTGACAAGGATAGTCGTTGCCAGGGAAATGAATTGTGGTTCAGTAAATGCATGAGCGCTCAGAAACAGGCAAAGCGATCGTCTCCCGCGATGGAGCGCCGGGAGCGCGACCGTCTGCTGCGCCGGTCTGATATTCTGGCGGCAGCGGAGAAGACCTTTGCCACTCAGGGCTTTCACGAGACTCGTATCGAACAGATCGCGCAGGAGGCGGGCTATGCGGCCGGAACTATCTATCTCTACTTTGCCGACAAGGAATCGCTCTATGCGGCGCTGTTCATTCACAAGATCGAGCAAATGGTGGCGCACGTGGAGGCAACGATGCAGCACGCCACTGACCCCCTCGATGGACTGCGGCTGGCCGTGCGCGCCCAGCTTGAATTCCACGATGACAACCGCGCCTTCTTTGACTTGTTCGTGCGCCAACGGCTTCACGGCAGCCCCGGTGCGGATGATCCCTGGCAGGAGGTGGTGAAGCACTACCGCCGCCATTTCAAGGTGCTCGTAGATATGATTGAACGGGCGCAGAAGGAGAAACTGCTGCGCAAGGCGGAAAGCCACTTGCTGGCTTCGGCTTTGCTCGGCTCGATCATTCAAATCGCGCGCGGCGCTCAAAGGGAAGGCAGCAGTGAGCCTTTAGTGAAACATACAGCGTTTGTATGCGATCTGTTTCTCAACGGAGCCAAGACATGAATCGAATCATCCTCATCGCGACTGCCCTGATTTTCACCGGGCCTGCTATCCCATCCTTGCTTGCGGGTGAAGGAGGAAGAAGCGGCGGTCGTGTCATCAGTCTTGAACAGGCCTACGACATGACGCTTGCCAGTGATCAGGCGATTGGCATTGCCTTCATCGCGCTGGAGCAGGCGAAGCTGGCACCGCTGGCTGCCTACACGAAACTGCTGCCACAAGTGAACGGCACTACTAGCAGAAACGGGCAGAGTACGCGCAACAGCGTGAACCGCACGAGCACCGGCTCTACCGGCTCCTCGGCGGCCAGCCGGTACAATGATATAGGCGTGAGCGTGCAGCAGCCCTTGTTTGACCTGAGCTTCTTCCCCGCCTACCGGCGCGGCAAGGCCACGCTGGAAGCAGCGCGGTTGGACTATCGGGCGAGGATTCGCGAGATCTTGTTTAATGTGGCGCAGGCTTACTTTGATGTGCTCAGCCAGCAGAAGCTGCTGGAGGTGGACAAGGAGGCCTTCCGGCTAGCCAGCGAGCAGTTTGATTTGGCGGAGAAGCAGGCAAACGTAGGCGTGGCCATCCGCTCGGATGTGCTGCGCGCACAGGTGGCCGTGGAAACGGCGCGCCGTCAGATGTTGCAGGATGGCAATACGCTGGAATCCAGACGCAATACCCTGGCGAACATCCTGAATTTATCGGCGGATCATCCCTTTACCCTGAGCACGCCGCCGGATCACCCCAGCACGCTGCCATCCTTTGCCTCGGTGCTGGGCAAGGCCTTGATCCAGCGCGAGGATTTGAAGTCGAGGGATCAGGCGATCAAGCGCGACACCGAGGCGCACAATGAAGCGAGAACTGAGTACGTGCCCAAGGTGATTGCCAGCCTGGATGCCGGTCGCAACAATGAGTTTGATTCGAAGTACGCTAACAACTGGCAGGCGAACA
>JAQGPI010000138.1 GCA_028293175.1 Verrucomicrobiaceae bacterium
CAGCCTTAACTAAAAATACAATTCTTATCTGAAAATATTGTAGCTGCTCACATAGCGGGGAGGGTGATGCTAAAATTTTAGCATAAAGATCTTGCCAGCCCCGCAGTACTCATGCTAAAATTTTAGCATGAGTACTCACCCTGCCAAATTCAGCCGCCGGGAAAGGCAGATCATGGATGTGATCTATGCGCGTGGCGAGGCCACCGCCGCCGAGATCGCCGAAACGATCACCGATGCCCCCAGCTACTCCGCCGTGCGCGCCCTGCTGCGCATCCTGGAGGAAAAGGGTGCGCTCACCCATCGCGAAGATGGTCCGCGTTATGTTTTCATGCCCACGGTGCCACATGAGAAGGCCAGCCGCTCCGCCTTGAAAGGCGTGTTGCAAACCTTCTTTGAAGGCTCGCTCGCTAATGCCGTCGCCGCCTTGGTGGACACCAAGGACGGCAATCTTTCTGCCGAAGAATTGAAGCGTCTCGAAACCATCATCCAACAGGCCCGCAAATCCTGAACCGCCATGAACATTGATCCCTCTTATCTTCCGATTGTTGATCTGCTTGGCAAAGCAGTCGCCGTGCTCCTGCTCGCCTTTGGGCTTCAAAAGGTATGGCAGCGATGGTCCGCTGCCCAGCGTTCGCTTCTCTGGCTGGCGGTATTCGCCGTGCTGGCAGTGCTGCCTATATCGCTGCTGGTGCAGCCATGCTGGGAATTAAAAGTGAGCCAAGCTGCGGCACCAGCCGTTCCATTGGCAGGTCAAGCGGTGTCTTCTGTAGCCGACGCGGAGGTGGTACCGCTGGCGTCTCATTCCCCTGCCCTTTCGTGGTGGCAAACTGTCACGCCCATGGGTTGGGCTATCGGCATCTGGGCGCTCGGCGCTTCTTCGGTTCTGGGCTTTCGGATACTCGGCGGATGGCAGCTTCGTCGCTTGCGCCGGGCAAGCTCACCCTCGATTAACAAGCGTCTGCATCATCACCTGGAATGGCTTGCTGAAGAGCTGAAGGTCAGGCGTGCCATTGATGTGCGCGAGTCCACCGATACCAGCGTGCCTCTTACCTGGGGATGGCTGAAGCCAGTGCTGCTGCTGCCTGCCGAGGCCACCACTTGGGAGGATGAAAAACTGGATTCAGCGCTGCGTCATGAGCTGGGCCACATCCGCCATCACGATGCCTGCACGCGCTGGCTGGCCACGGTTGTCTGCGCCGTGTGGTGGCCAGTGCCACTGGTCTGGATGGCGGTGAAGGCCTGGAAGCTAGAACAGGAAAAAGCCTGCGACGACCTGGTGCTACGGGCTGGGGCAACGGCGCAGGATTACGCCATGCAACTGCTGCACGCCGCGCGTTCTTTTTCGCCCGCCGCCCAGGCAGCTATGGCAATGGCGCGGCCCTGCACGCTGGAAACAAGATTGCGTGCGGTGATGGACGAGCAGCGCAACCGCCGCCCGATGAACACCCGCGCCTGGGCCTTGTCCGGCTCTACCGCGCTGCTCCTGAGTAGCCTGTGCGTCCTGACGCAATTGCGGGCCTCCGAAGCCACCGAGTCTGCCGGAGCTAAGGCTGGGAAGATCATCCTGAAAAGCGTTGTCTTCAGGAATGCCACGCCGGAAGAAGCCTTCGAATTTCTGCGGGTGAAATCCCGTCAGCTTGATCCAGCCAAGACAGGTCTCAACATCGTGGTCACGGGTAAAATCCCTGATGCCAAGATCACGCTGGATCTCAAAGAGGTGCCGCTCAATGAGGCGCTGCTCTACTGCGCGCAGCTCTCCAACCTCGAGGTGAGCTATACTGCGGATGCGGCGTTGCTTCAACCACCGGGCAGCAAGCCGGGCGTACTGCCCGAAGGTTCGGCTGTGGTGACCCACGCCAAACAGATCATCCTGCCAAGGGTCGAATTCGCCACTGCCACCGTGCAGGAAGTTATTGAGTTCCTACAGGTCAAGGCCCGGAACCTCGATCCAAAGCACGAAGGCATCAATATCATCAACAAGAGCGATGCGAACTCCCCTGCCCGCATCACGCTCAGCCTCATCAATGTGCCGGTGTTTGAGGTGCTTAACTACACCGCAGAACTCGCAGGCCTCAAGATCGAAGCTGGTGAACACGCCCTCATCCTTTCGCCGAAGGCTGCGGCGGTCGCGGCCAGCGTAGCGCCGAAACCCTCCAGCACCGAAGCCGCGCAGATTGCGGCGGTGACCAAGCTGATGGAGCAGAAGAACCTGCACCTGAAGAGTTGTGACTTTAAAAACGGCCGCCTGATCCTTGTGGGTGAAGCGACCAGCAAAACCCGCGCTCTTGCCTTGTGCGAAGAGTTGAAGCGCGACCCGGCACTGGCAGGCTTCCAATGGACTTTCCCCGCGCCGGAGGTCAAGCCGTACGGCTTTGCGAGCTTCCGTGCGGAAGGAGCGCCACCGGTGAAGTAAGGGGGTGGAAGAGATCCCTCGTGATCTTTGTCTGGCGTTTGAACAGGCAAATGGCCACGATGGCAGGCATGAAAGCTTCATTGGCGAAGCACAACCAGCATCCAGTCGCTTATGCAGGGATGACAACCGTGGGCTCGGCTGCCATCCCTGTGTTGCTGGCATGCCTGTTCGTTCTGGTTCCGCTCATTTCTAGCTGCGGAGAGCGAGGGCACGTCAAGCCCATGGGACCTCAGGAGACACGAGCCCGCGCCATCCTGCGACCCAAGGTTTCGTTCAGTGAGGCCTCTCTTGAGGAGATGATCGAGTACTTTCAGACCTGGACAAAGGATGTCGAGCTGGAGAAAGGAGTGGACGGCCGCTTCAATATTGTTCCGTTGGACGACGCTCCCGGGATCACGATCAACATTGATCGGAAGGACATCACCCTTCACGAAGCCTTGCGAATCTGTGTCGCCCAGGCGGGTATGATTGTGACCTATCGGGATGAGGCTGCACTCGTGCATAAGCCTGATCACCTGCCGCAGATCGTGGAAGTGGGCTCGCTTTTGATGGCGCGGGCCAAAGCCATCGTGCTGCCCCAAGTCGATTTTGACGGGGCCACGGTGGCAGAAGCCGCGGGATATTTTCAGACAAAGAGCACGGAACTCGATCCTTCACACCAAGGCATCAACATCGTGATCAAGCCTGGACTGGAGAAGGCCAAGCCGATCACTTTGTATTTAAAGCGAATCCCTTTGTCTGAAGCACTGTATTTGGCGGCATTGCAGGCGAACGTGAAGCTGGAGAGCGAAGGGAACTCGCTGGTGCTGTCGCCGAAGTGACCAAGAAGAGCAGATTGCTCTCTTAGGCCAATCGCAGAACCAACTACGCCTCCGCTGTCGCCAATGAAGCAGCGTCAATCTCTGGCTCTCCGCACTCGCGGGCGATTTCGTTGAGGGCTTCGATTTCGGCAGTGCTGAAGAGCAGGCCACCGGCCTTTTCGCTCACGGCTGCGGCCTGGGATTCGATCTGGCCGGGGAGCGTGGCGGTTTCATTGCCATGGGCGAAGACATCGCCGAGCACGGCCTTCAAATTGGCGGCCTGATCACGGCCTTTGGCGAACAACCCTGAGCTGATGGCATCGGGATGGATCACCTGGAAGTAGAAGGTGCAGGAATGCTTCTCGCCGTCGTTCACATTCGGCCCGCGCAGCGTGGGCAGGGAGCCGCCGATAAGCGCGCCGATGACTTCATTGTAGAGGGCAAGGCCGTAGCCCTTGTGCTTGCCGAAGGGGATGAGCCACTTGGCCTTTTCCGGGTCGGTGGTGGGCTGGCCGTCTTCATCCACAGCGGCATCGG
>JAQGPI010000157.1 GCA_028293175.1 Verrucomicrobiaceae bacterium
CAGGCTGCGGAGATTGCAGGAATATCGCAGACCGAGTTGATGCAAGAGCTCTCTCGTCGGCATATCCCGCTGCACTACGACACTGAGGAGTTTGCGGAAGATCTTCAGGCCATTGCCAGGCTGGACCATGGTCGTCATCAGTGACACTTCACCGCTGACGGCCCTGTTGCTGGCAGGGCGCGAGGAATGGCTGCGAGCACTCTTTGATCGCGTTGTCATTCCTCCTGCCGTACAGCGCGAATTGCTCCGCGCTCACACCGCGCTGCCATCTTGGATCGAAGTAGTAGCGCCCTCCGCCATACCCAACAGCGTCAGAGAGGCAGAATTGGATGCAGGTGAAACGGAGGCCATCGCCGTAGCGTTGGAATTGCAGCCCGACATGCTGCTCATTGACGAGCGCCTGGGCAGACGGCTCGCCATCCGCCACGGGTTGCCTGTTACAGGCTTGCTTGGCTTGGTCGTCCTTGCGAAAAGGCGATCATTGATCAGTGAGCTGGTTCCTGTGGTTCGCGAATTACAGCTCAAAGGAAACTGCTGGTTTGGCCAGGAGCTTCTGGCGCAGGTATGCGAGGCCGGGGGGGAAGTATGGGAATGACAGCGGTTTGTACCAGATTCTCAAGGCATTGCCTTTGACACGGCGGCCTTGGGGATTCAACTCCCCTCCATGCTCACCACCCTCCGCGACGACTTCCGCTCTCAAGGCGATCCTGAGCGGGCCAAGGGCACGATGGCGTTCTTCAAAACCGGTCCGGGGCAGTACGGTGAGGGCGACAAGTTTCTCGGCCTCACTGTACCACAGACGCGCGCCTTCCTGCCTCGTACCGATAGCTTGACCGAAAAGGATGTCCTCGCCCTGCTGCACTCCGAATGGCACGAAGAGCGGCTGCTAGCTCTGCTCGCACTCGTGCGCCGGTTTGAGAAAGCAAGGAAGGACGCCGCCACCCAGGAGAGGATCTTCGATCTCTACCTTGCGAACACCCGCTGGATCAACAACTGGGATCTTGTCGATACCAGCGCCCCGCAGATTGTCGGCGGCTGGCTGCTCAACCGTGACCGCAGTTTGCTGGCAAAGCTCGTCGTTTCATCCAGCCTGTGGGAGCGGCGCATCGCCGTGCTCGCCACTTTTACCTTCATTCGTGCCGGGCAGTTCGAGGACACCACGCGCCTCATGCGCCAGCTTCTGACCGATAAGCACGACCTGATGCACAAGGCCTGCGGCTGGATGTTGCGCGAAATGGGCAAGCGCGATGAGGCCGTGCTCACCACTTTTCTTGACGCGCATTCATCTTTAATGCCCCGAACCATGCTTCGATATGCGATTGAGAGGTTGACGGCAGAACAACGGACTCGGTATCTGAGCCGGAGCCCTAACAGCTAAACCTTTCTTCCCATGGCTTTCCACATTATTCATACCAACGGCACGGAGGAGGTCGATCCCCCTCTCAGCAGTCTTCCCGCTTTGCTCGATGAATTGAAAGCCCCGGACGCCGATCACACCAGCGCCAGTGTCACCCTCACGCACGACACGGAGTGGAGCATGACCGTCGCCCCCGGCGGCGATGTGACCTTCGAGCGTATCGAAGACGATAGCGTCCAGTGCTTGCAAGGTGTCTCCGATGAGCGGGTACTGGAGCTCTGGCAACACCTTGCGGAGGGCGACATTGAGTTTTTGCACAAAGAGCCCTGGGAGCTTGGGTATCCGGATTGAGCGGTTATAGCGCACGAATTTCTGGCAGCCGCCTGAGATTGCGTTAGCGTTTTCCATGCGCTGCCGCCTTCTCCTTCCATTCGTCCTCTTTTGCACCGCCGTCCTGGCTCAGGAGGCGGATCTTGCCAGCCTCAATATCGACAAGCTGATGCAGGATCACGATGCCAAGCTCATCGCCCACACCCAACTGCTCATTGCAGCCAAGACCGAGGCCGAACGTGAGGCCCTCAGCCGCAACATTCCCAGCGCCGCCGACCTCGCGCCAGTGATGCTGAAGGTGGCTCAGCATCACCCGGTGGAGGCCTCTTCCACCAAGGGCCTCGTGTGGCTCATCACCCGCGCCACCAACCTGCCAGAGGGCCGCACCGCCGTGGAAATGCTTTCCCAGCCCGCCTTCGCCGCCCGCTCTGGATTACTTGATGCGCTGGACTACCTTGCCAATGCCCAGGGCGGCCTTGCGGAAAAGGTGCTGCGCGCCATCGCCACGCTGAACACGCACAACGAAGAAAAGGCCAGCGCCACCCTCGGCCTGGGCAATGTGATGATGAAGAACGGCGAGGCCGCTCCCGCCGGCTCGCCGCAACGTCAGGCCGCCCTCGAAGAAGCTGCGGGCCTCTATGAAGCCGTGCTCGCCAGCTATTCCGATGTCACCGTGCGCGGCATCAAGCTGGGCGACACCGCCGCCGCCAATCTCTTCGAAATCCGCAATGTTTCGGAAGGCAGCCAGGCTCCTGAAATCGACTCCAAGGATGCGGATGGCAACAGCTTCAAGCTTAGCGACTATCGCGGGCAGGCCGTGGTGCTCGTTTTCTGGGGCTCCTGGTGCCACGCCTGCCACGGCACCCTCGCCGACATCCAAAAGGGCATTGCACAACTGCCCGCCGACAAAAAAGCCGTGCTCCTGGCCGTGAACACCGATCCCACGGACACGCTCAAGCAGCTCATCACCACTGAGCACATCGAATGCCGCAACTGGAGCGACGGCTTCAACCGCGGCC
>JAQGPI010000164.1 GCA_028293175.1 Verrucomicrobiaceae bacterium
GCGAGGAAACAGCCGCCGATGGTGACGATGAGCGTGACGACCAGTGCTTCGAGGTAACGGAAGCCTTTGTTCTGGAGGAACATTACCAGCAGCACATCAACGGCGGTAATAACCACGCCCCACACCAGGGGAATGCCAAAAAGCAGGTTCAGCGCGATGGCAGAGCCGATGACTTCCGCCAAATCGCAGGCACAGATCGCCACCTCACACAGTATCCATAGGATGAAGCTCACAGGGCGGCTGTAGTGATCGCGGCAGGCCTGGGCCAGATCGCGGCCGGTGGCAATGCCAAGGCGTGCGCACAGGGCTTGCAGCAGGATCGCCATCAGGTTCGACAGCATGATCACGCTCAGCAACCGATAGCCAAACTGGGAACCGCCGGCGAGATCCGTCGCCCAGTTGCCAGGGTCCATGTAACCCACCGCCACCAAGTATCCCGGGCCGGAAAACGCCAGCATCTTGCGCCAGAAGCCAATGCCCTGTGGCACGGCGATGGTGCGATGCGATTCCGGCAGGCTTGGGGGGCTTTGATTCGTCCAGCCAGTATCGACGGTGGGTGCAGAGTCGCTCATAGGGTCAGGTGATTTCATTTCGAAGCAGAAGGCTGGCGGGCGAAGGGGTGCTCCAGGGAAGCATAAAGGAAGATGCCGTATTCCGGTGCCGCGCGGGTCATGCCCAGGGGCGCGGCAAGGCCGAGCACGATCTGTTTGTCTCCTGGGAGATTGAAGGCAAAGCGCACGCCGGGAGAGATCAGCGCCACAAAGTCATGGCCAGCGGCGTCCGGCCCCCGGTCCTGCCAGGTGCCCGTCCATTCCAGCATCAAATGCAGGCGCGAGGTGGCGGCGTATATCACACTGGCTCCCACCATGGTATCCAGCAAATCCTTGCGCGGGCCCGGACCGGCATTCGGCAGCCAGGTGAAGCCGCTGTTGGTATGGAAAAACCAACGGTCACCCAGCGTCGTGCTAAAGGGCAGGTTCACTTGATAGCCAAACGTATCGTTGCCCAGGCGGCGCTCGGCATCGCCGGTGGGTAAAATGAAGCTCAATCGTGGAGCAAAGGCGGTCAGGGTTTTCTCGTCGAAATACAACTGATAGCGGTAGTTGAGCAGCACATCGCCCAGGCCATCGGCATGCGTCGTGGCTTGGTCGTTGATCGCCCATGGGATCGTGTAACTCAGCTGATGCGTCTGGCTTAGGAACGGCCATTCCTGCGTGAAGGACAGGTTCCAGACCCGGTCATCAGGCCCGCTCAAGCGGTTCACGCCATAGGCTCCAGTCCAGATGTGCTGCACCGCACCGGCATCCTGGTTATAGGCCTCCTCGATCAAAAAGGAGTTGTCCATGATCCCCTCCACCGGGCGTGCCGGAGCGTTTGTCTCCGCATAAACAGCCGAGGCAACGACCATCCCAATGGCGAGGACCGAATGAAGAAGTGACACCGCGAGTCGAGGCTGAAAAAACTGTTTCACACTAACAGTGTTAGTCTCGGCTAATTTTCTTTGCAACTAAAAGCAAATTTTTCTCTGGCTTGCTTACCTCCCTTACCGATGTCATGCATGCAGCCTGATGCCAGCCGCCAAAAAGAAGGCCGCCCGCGCCACCAGCGCAAAATCGCCTGCCATTGAAGACTACCTCGAGCAGATTCACAATCTGATCGCGACCAAAGGTTATGCACGAGTGGTGGACATCGCTGAGAACCTCAGCATTTCCCAGGCCAGTGTGACCAATATGGTCCAGCGTCTCGCGGGCGAAGGCTACCTCCTCTATGAACGCTATCGCGGTATCGTCCTGACCGATGAAGGCCGCATGGTGGGCGAGGCCATCGCTCGCCGACATGATGTGCTCAGCCGCCTGCTCTCAGGCTTCGGCCTCGACCCGGAAACAGTCCATCGCGATGTGGAGGGCATGGAGCATCACATCAGCAGGCAGACGCTGGAGGTGCTCACTCTGCTTATGGAAGAACTGGAAGCAAATCCCGCGCTGGTTACAAGACTCAAGCAGCGACTGCGGTAGGGCATCACCCCATTTTCAGTCCTCCTTCTTTCTCTAACATCTGCCTTCATGAGTTCATATCCGCGTCTTTTCCGGGAGGCAGCCATGCTATCCTTCGCCCTGGCCACCCTTTCATCCTGCAGCAGCTTAAAGGCACCGCCGGCCAAACCCTCCGCCTTCCTCCCTCATGCCGCGGAACTGAGGAAGGGTGACCATCATTCGCCCTTCCAGCTTAACTGGCACAGCCCGGATGCGGATGCGGTGATCCAGTCGCGCCAGAAAGTGTATGTCGCCCCGCTGTCCTTGGCTTATCTGCGGCCCATGAGCCGAGGCTTCTCGGCCCGGGCCTTCTCGGAATCCGAGCGCCAGCAGGCTGCTCGTAATCTGGCCAACTACGCGAATTCCAAAGTCGCTGACGCCTTTGCAAACGCTGGTGCCTCCCGTTTCAAGCTGGTCTCCAGGCCGGACCGCAACGCGCTCACCATTGAACTCGCTTTGGTGGAGTTCAATCCTAACTCCACCACCGGCGGCGTACTGCGTACTGCCATCAATGCTGCGGCTGTGCCGGGTGTGGATTCGGTGCTCCTGAAGCGCCTCAAAGGCAATATCTCCGTGGAAGGTAAAGTCTCCGATGGCGCTACCAAGCGGTCCATCTTTGAGTTCTCCGACAATCAGGAAAACAAGTCGGCCCTGATCATCTCAGTAAACGACTTCAAGAGCTACGGCCAGGCACGTCAGGCCATTGATGAGTGGGCCCGGCAGATCGAGGAAACCCTGCGCACACCCCGCAGCACCCGCGTCAGCCGTGCTTCATCTTTTGTGATTCTGCCCTGGCATTGATTGCCAGAGCCCGAAAAGCATAATGTGCGGCAGGCTTTCCAGCCTGCCGGGTGTGGGAAGCTCGCGCGCTGTCAACGGCGGTATCAGGTTGAGGATAGCTCGAAGTTTTGCAGGCTGAAAGCCCGCAACACATTGAAGAGCAGCGATCTTCCCTTTAATGGCCCACCTCACTTCAAAGCCGTGAGCTTCAGATCCTTCACCCAAAACTGCGCACCGTCGAACCCGCCCCCGTTTAGGTAAAACGGGCCCATAGGGCGGCCGAAAGATTCATCGGAGGCCGTGATGGCCTCTCCATCAATGCTCACCGTGAAGCTCGGGCCGTCGTGATAGCACACCACTTCGTGCCATTCGACACCCTGCTTCTTTACTTGGCCTTTTACCAGTGTCGCGCCTTCCTTGGACTTGGTTTTGGGGCGCACGATGGCGAACTCGCCGGTGTCAGGCTTGAAAGTGAAGTCCATCGCATGGGCACTGGATTCCGCTGGCCAGGTCACGAAGAGGAAATTCTGCTTGGGCTGTACGAACTTCATTTTCCATTCCAGCTTCATCCGGTTGAAGGGAATGAGCCCCTTGATGGTGGCGAGGTGTTTCTCGGTCGGCACCTGCTCACCGATCATCGCTCCATCGCCAAATTTCCAGGCCCCGTGATGGAACTCCAAGCCCTTGGTCAGCGGTTCCGCCTTGCCATCTTCCTCTAGCAGCACCTCCTCAGCACCGAGGCTGGAGAGCGTCAGAACCGGAGTCAAAAGCAGGGCAAGAGCTGTAAGTTTGTTGAGAATCATCGCCATAAAAACGAGGGGGCTACGGCCGTCTATCAGGAGACGCCTTCACAGACAACGTGTTTTCGCACCCGCACTCCGCCAGGGAACAACGAAAACCGATACCTGATCTCGGTACTCAACCCCTCAAACCCGGCAGGCACAGAAAACCTGACTTTTTTCAATGATTCGATTCGTTCCCTACGCGAGCTTCGTTATTGTTAAGTCCTCCTTTTTCAAATGAAACGACTAGTCTTCCTCTCTTCGCTGCTTATCGCAGGTGCCTCTTTATCAGCCTTCGCCGCCGCACCGGTCTGGCCTCAGGAGAACAGCGACCTCAAGGCAGACCCCAAGGCTGTGTTTGGTCGACTGAAGAGCGGATTGCGCTACGTGGTTCTGCCCAATCAGGAGCCCCCCGGCCGCGCCAGCCTGCGGCTGTACATGGATGTGGGCTCGCTGATGGAGGATGAGGACCAGCGCGGCATGGCGCACTTTCTTGAGCACATGGCCTTCAATGGATCGAAAAACTTCCCTGCGGGCCAGCTTGTGGAATACCTCCAACGCCTTGGCATGGGCTTCGGTGCGGACACGAATGCGCACACTTCCTTCAAGGAGACCGTCTATCAGCTTGAGCTGCCGAAGATCGAGGACGCGCTCATGGCGGATGGCTTGAAGCTGTTCCGCGATTATCTCGGCGGCCTGCTTCTGGATGAAAAGGAGATCGACAAAGAGCGCGGCGTGATCCTGAGCGAGAAGCTGGCCCGGGACTCCGTGGATGAACGCACCATGCGCGACGGGTTCCTCTTTGCCCTGCCGGATGCGAAGATTTCCACCCGCATGCCCATCGGCACCAAAGAAACCTTGGAAACAATGAAGCGCCCGCGCTTCGCGGACCTATATGAAAGCTATTATACCCCCGGGCGCTCTATCGTTGTGGTGGTGGGTGATGTGGATGCTGCGAAGGCGGAAGAACTGATCAAGAAAGCCTTCGCCGATGCCAAGCCACTGCGCAGCGAATTGCCTGATCCTGACTTCGGCAAGGTAACGCAAGGTCGCGGCCTGATCGCCAAACTGCACACGGAAATGGAAGCGCCGGCGGTAGACCTTTCCATTGAAACCCTGCGTCCTGACACCAAGAAGCCGGATTCCGCCGAGAAGCGCCGCGAACTGCTGGTGCGCGATCTTGCGGATGCGATGCTCAACCAGCGCCTCATCAAGCTGGCCAAGGAAAAGAACTCGGTCATCCTCAGTGGCGAGAGCTACAGCTATGAGTACCTGAAGATTGTGTGGGTGAATGGCGTGCAAGCGAAGTGCAAGCCTGAGCATTGGAAGGAAGCCCTGGCCTTGATTGAAACCGAGCTGCGCCGGGCTATCGAGCACGGTTTCACCGACGCTGAATTTGAAGAAGCTCGCGCCGGTGCCCTCAGGACTGCGCAGACGCGTGCCGAACAGGCCAATACCCGCAAATCGCGCGACCTTGCAAGCGGCATGGTAAGTGTGCTTGCGGCGCAAAAAGTCTTCACCCACCCGACGGATGACCTGAAGCGCGTGGAAGCTGTTTTAAGCGTGCTGAAGGAACCCGACTGCCATCAGGCGCTGGTGAAGGCCTGGGACACCAAGGACATCAACGTCTTCATCGGTGGCAATCTGAAGTTGGAAGGCGACGCGCCAAAAGCCATCCTGAGCGTTTACAACGAAAGCCACGCAAAGCCCGTGCAGGCACCTGCGAATGAGGAAACCGGTGCCTTTGCGTACACCGAGTTTGGCGCGCCCGGCAAGATTGTGAAGCAGTCCGAAGTCAAGGACCTGGAGATCACCCAGGCGGTCTTCCAGAACCAAGTGCGGGTGAACATCAAGCACACGCCGTTCGAGCAGAATAGCGTGCGCGTGCTCATCAGTTTCGGCGGCGGCAAGCTGGAAACGCCGAAGGATCAGCCCGGCATTGCGGGGCTTGCGCAGAGCATCTTTTACGCTGGTGGTCTGGAGAAGCACAGCGCGGATGACCTTCGCCGTTTGTTTGCCAGCAAGAGCGTATCGGTGGATTTCTCCGTCGGCGACGAATCCTTCCTGCTAGGCGGTAAAACGACGCCGAAGGATCTGGACAGCCAGTTGCAACTGCTGACGGCTTTCCTCACTGCTCCCGGTTTCCGCGAAGAGGCCGAGCGCCAGTTCCGCGACAACCTGGATGCCATGTACCAGGAACTGGAACACACGGCTGAGGGCGTCATGACCAACAAGGTCGTGGCTTTTATCCATTCCAATGATCCGCGTTTCGGCATCGCTCCCCGTGCAGAGATGGAAAAACGCACCACCGCTGATGTGCAGGCATGGCTCGCCCAGCCATTAACCACCGGCTACATGGAAGTCTCTGTGGTGGGTGATGTGGACCCGGCCAAGACTTTGGAATTGCTCGCCAAGACCCTCGGGACCTTGCCCAAGCGCGCCGAAGCGAAGCCCGACTTCAAGGCCGCCCGCGTGGTGAAATTCCCTGCTGATCCGAAGCAAAAGGACTTCCATTTTACCACTGAGATCGAGCGCGCCTATGCCCTGATCTACTGGCCGACCACGGACATGAAGGACATCCAGCGCACCCGCCGTCTGGCTTTGCTCGGCCAGATTCTGGATGACCGTCTGCGCTTGAAGATTCGCGAGGAGCTGGGCGAGAGCTACAGCCCCACCGCCTATCACGTGCCGAGCGATACCTTCCCTGGTTACGGCTACATGTCTTCCATCATCACGCTCAAGCCAGACCATGTGGCGAAGGTCGGCCCCATCGTCAGCACGCTGGGCGATGTGCTGGCCAACGGCAAGATCACTGAGGATGAATTCGACCGCGCGAAGAAGCCGCAGCTCGCCCAGCTTGAGCAGATGCGGCGCGATAACCGCTATTGGATTCAGAACGTGCTGCGCTGCTGCCAGGAGCATCCCGAGCGCCTGGACTGGTCGCGCTCACTCGTGAATGATTTCGCCAGCATCAAGAAGGAAGACCTCGAAGTACTCGCCAAGGAATACCTCAAGGGCGCCAATGCCACCACCATCGGCATCATTCCCGATGACGTGAAGAAGTAATAAAATCGACAAGGGCTGCGAAGGTCGCGGCCCTTTGGAATAAATGACGGGACCCGCATGTGGCCACGTGGCCTCATTCGGGTTTTCATTTCATTCCGATGGCTGCATCCCGTCCTCGGCTTCGAGGATACGGTCGAGCGCATCGACGAAGTCGCTGGCGACTTCGATCGGCACCATGATGGTGTCGCGGCGGCCTCGCACATCTTCGGTGATCTTGATGAAACGACCGCGGTCGTTTTCCTTCAAATCGAGGAAGAAGATCTTCCGGTCGGTCACAATCTTCTCAGAGTGCAGCGCAGGTGGCCCACGCCTTTCATCGGTGTTTTCGAAGTCCCTCATGTGCCTGTCGCCTCTGCTGAACTGCCCTTCGTTGCTCTCATCTCACGAATTTCCGTGAAATCCTGCGCGAGTGTAAAAGTTGGCCCATGGAAGTCAACGCTTCTCTGAAAATATGGACGGTCCTGCGATGAAAGGGCGCAAATGCAGGCTCGACAACGGCGAGGCAACCGGCGTTTGTTAGGCCTGCCGTTCCTCCTCGTCGCAGTACTCCTCCTCCTCCCTCCCAATGGAAACCAAGACCACGCTTCTCGTCTTCGCCATCTCCCTGCTCTTTGGATCGTTGGGCGTCATGATCGGCGGGCTGCTGGAAAAGGCCAAGCTCCAGCCACTGGTCGATGAAGAACGCCGCCTCAAGCTGCAACAGGAATTGAGGCGCCAGCGGGACGAAGAGAATGCCGCTGCCAGCCTTGCCGAGGCTCACACCCGCTTGAAGGAAGCCACAGCCCGCGGCAATCAACTGGATCAACAACTCACGGCCAAGCAGACCGAGTTGGCACAGACCAAAGAACAGTCGGACAAACTAAAGGACGAGCTCGAGTCCGGCAAGCAGGCCACTCGCGAGCAAGACATCCAACACCGTGCCACCCAAACCCGCGTGAGCGATCTGGAGAGCTCGCTTTCGGCGGAACGCGGCAGGCTCGGCGCATTGCAAACCGCTCTCGATGCCAAGCAGGACTTGGTGCGGCAGCTTACCAATGAACTGGCTTCCACCAACACCACTTTAGAAGCGGAACGGACCGCTGCGCAGCAACGCGAAGCAGGACTGCGCGAGCACCTTGCGGGGCATGAGCGCATCCTCAGCAGCGGCTCCAACCAAACCGAAGCCATCCGCGCTGAACTTGAAAGGGCGAAGTCTGCGCACGCAACACTTGTCCAGGATGCTGAGACGAAGGCCGCTGATTGGAGCCGCAAGCTGGTGACTGCCGAGAACAAGATTCAACTGCTGCAAAAGGAGATCCTTAGCCTCGTGAATACTGGCGGCAGTCACGGTGATGCCGCTGATGTGCTGGAGACAGCTCAGAACCTTGCGCGCACTCAGGATCGCGCCAAAGCCGCCGAAGCGCGTGTGCTTGAACTGGAAGAACAGCTTGCGCAAGGCGATCCCACCACTCGCAAGAAGCTGCGCGAAACGGAGTACCGCGTGTGTGAACTTGAGTTTAAGCTCGCGGAAGCGGATGAAGCCAAAACGGCGGCAATCGCCCAAGCGCTGTTCACTTCAACTCCCGCAGAAACGGGTGAGCAGCCTAGTCCCGAGTACCTCGCGAAGCTGCACGAGCAACTGGCGGCCACCCACGACAAGTGCGTGCAACTGACCAGGGAGCGCGACGAAGCACGCGCGGGCACTCAAGGGCTGGCACCTGCGTAAGGGTGAGTCCCCTTACAGATGCTTTTCTTCCTCAACAAACAACAGCCGCAGGCTGTTTAGGCACACCACGACGGTGCTGCCTTCGTGCATCAGTACGCCGAGCGTGAGCGGCACGATGCCGAACAAGGAAGCCACCGCCATCACGATGACGGCACCGAGCGAAATGGCGATGTTCTGTTTGATGATGGCGCGCGCCGCCTTGCTGATGGAGCGGGCACTGAGCAGCTTTTCAATCTTGTCCTGCATCAGCACCACATCGCTCTGCTCCAGGGCTGCGTCGCTCCCGCGAGCTCCCATGGCCACGCTCACATAGGCAGCCGCAAGGCTGGGCGCATCATTCACGCCATCGCCCACCATGGCCACCTTGTGACCCTGCGCGGTGAATTCTTGGATCGCCGCGACTTTGTCCTCGGGATGCAAGCCGGCCCGCACTTCCGCTATGCCCAGCTCCTTGGCTACTTCCGTCGCTGCCGCACGCCGGTCACCCGTGAGCATCACCGTGCGCACCCCGTCCGCCGCCAGTCGTGCCAGCACCATTTTGCTACCCACCCGCACCTCGTCCTTGAGCAGCACACGGCCTACCACATCGGCATGCAGCACCCACACCTCGCTGAATCCCAGCGGCGCGTCGGGCACATCCGCCAGGAATTTGGAAAGCTCGCTCTGCGCCATCAGTTCCCGACGCCCCACATAGCTTACGCCGCTGTCCATCTTGCCCCGCAGCCCTTGTCCGGCAATGCTTTGAAACTCCCGCAGCGCATGCGCTTCAATTCCCTGCTGCTTGCCGTAGGCCGTAATGGCACGGGCGATGGGATGATTGGAATTTGCCTCCAGCGTCACGGCGATGCGCAAGGCTTCCTGCTCGCGGCCAGCGGGAAAACTTTCCACCCTGGCCACCTTCATCACGCCTTCCGTCAGCGTTCCAGTCTTGTCCATGGCGATGGTGTCCACTTCCGCTAGCTTCTCGATGGCAGCACCGCCGCGGAACAAGACACCCCGTTTTGCGCCCCAGGCAATGGCGGCAAGGATGGCAGAGGGGATGGACAACACCAAAGCACAGGGACTCATCACCACCAGCAGCGTCATCGCACGATAGAAGGCAGAGCGGACACCATTCGCATTCTCAAACGGTGGCAGATTGAACCCCAGCCACCAGATGAAAAACATGAGCGTCACTGAGGCAATGACGAGAATCGTGTAGCGCGTGCCAAAGTTGTCTGTGAAGCGCTGGCTGGGCGCGCGCATGTGCTGCGCGTTCTCGATCAGCGTGATGATTTTCTGCAAGGCACTTTGTTGCGCCAGGCGCTCGACCTTCACCGTCACCAATCCCCAGAGATTCAGCGTGCCGCCGAAGACCTCTTCATCCTGGGCCTTGTTGATCGGCATGGCCTCGCCTGTGAGCGTGGATTCATCCGCGGCGGTGGTGCCGGAAACAACCGTGCCATCCACCGGAAAGAGTTCATCTGGCCGCACCTGGATAAGGTCGCCCACCTTCAGCAGCGCCACCGCCCGCACTTCCGTGGTGCCATCGCTCAGCATCACTCGCGCCTGCTTCGGCGCGGCCTTCATCAGCGAATTGATCTCCCGATGCGTGCGATGGAGGACGAAGTGCTCCAAAGCGCCCGACATGCTGAACAGGAACAGCAGCAAAGCGCCCTCTTCCCAGGCACCAATGGACACGGCACCTATCGCCACGGAGAGCATGAGGAAGTGAATATCGAGCTGCTTCTTGCGTAGGTTCTCCCAGGTATCGATGGCCGCATCCCAGCCGCCGCTGATCAACGAAACGCCAAACAGCGAATGCACCAGCCACTCTGGCGCACCCATCCATTTCGCCACGAATCCCACTACTAAAGCAACGCCACAAATCGCGGCCTGGATGGCCAGCGTCTGCCATTCCTCCATGCTCTTGCGTTCGATTTCTTCAGGCTCGGGCCAGTCGAAATCCCGCCAGTTCCAGAACTTTGGTGCGGTCAGGCAGGAAGGCTTCTCGATCAGCACATCAGCCCCCGTCTGCCTCACTTGCAGGGCCTTCGTCGGGGCATTGGAAGGGCTGATGCCTGCCTCTACGTCGCCTCCAAAATGGGCATCAAGGGCGCGTAAGAATTCGCTAAGGCGTTGTTGCAGCGCGGTGGCGTCCACCTGTCCCAATGTAGCGACTGAAATCGTCCGCTCATCTGCATTCACGCGGATCGCTTCCACACCCGTTTCACTCATCAAAAAATCCTCCAGCCCCTGAATCCAGGCGGCTGGGGAAGTGCTGTTGAGAGAATTCGGCATGTTTAGAAAATCAAAGCTGCAACAATTGTGCCAGGGAAATCGAGGCAAGTGAGTCGAGCGTCTGCCAAGCGCCTTCAAAATGCAGGTGCTTGGTCACCGGCCCCGGCACCACCACACACTTCATGCCTGCGGCATGGGCCGCACGCAAGCCATTCAGGGAATCCTCGAAAACGACCACCTCATCAGGCAGCACTTCGAGCTGCGCAGCCGCATGCAAAAATAGATCAGGTGCAGGCTTGATCCTTTCCACCACATCACGGCTGGAGATGTTCACAAAGTACTGGCGCAGATTCATTTTCTCCAGCCAGGGTTCGATCCACACGCGGGGACTGCTGGAGGCAATGGAGCATGGCACGCCGGCTGCCTTGGCTTCCACCAGCAGCTCGCGCACTCCAGGCAAGGAGTCAAAATCAGCAAGCAGATCATACACACGCTTGGAACGCAGGCGCTCCTCCTCGTGCCAGTCGAAGTCCTTGCCCGTAAGCATCTCCAGCTCCGCCTTCGGATCGTAAGCGCCAAAATCCGTGCCCACGCACTGCGCCCAGCGTTCAATTGGCAAGGGATGACCGTGATCGGCATACAATTCCTGCCATGCCTGATAAACAGCGCTTTCAGTGTCGATGATGAGACCGTCGAAGTCGAAGATAAGGGCGCGAATCATGAATAGGGTGGTCCGCACGGTCCCCTGTGCGGGTTTATGTTCCTGTGGGCTAACAATTCCTGAACCGCACAGAGGACCGTGCGGACCACTTTTTGGCAACTGACAACATTAACAAACTGCTCAATCATCCTCCGGCTCCTTGCGTTTCCTCACCATGTCCATCTCCGCCAGTTTGCGCTGCAAGGTCCGGCGGCTGAGGCCGAGCAAATCGGCGGCATCAGTGCGGTTGTTGTGGGTACGTTGTAGGGCCTCTCGAATGAAGCGGCGCTCCATCTTTTCCAGATTAAGATCCTGGGGCAGCTGGTTGGCCAGAGCGACGCCAGAAGAGCCCGCTTGTCCCTGCAAACGCGGAGCCCCCACGCCCTGGCCTGACAGATAGCCGGGCATGTGCTTGAGCATCACCCGCGTGCTGTTGCTCATCACTACGCCATGCTCCACCGCTGTGCGCAGCTCACGCACGTTGCCGGGCCAGTCATAGGCCATCATGGCAGGCATCGCATCTTCGCCCAGTGCTTTGAACGGCTTGCCATTCCCCTGGGCCAAGTCCTTCAAAAAATGCTCCGCCAGCACCGGGATATCGCTCTTCCTTTCGCGCAGCGGCGGCATGTGAATCGTGACCACGCGCATGCGCCAGTAGAGGTCTTCGCGGAACTTGCCCTCCTCCACCATCTTCGCCAGATCACGGTTAGTGGCGGCTACGACGCGCACATCCACCTTGATCGGCTTGCTGCTGCCTACCCGCTCAATGGTCTGCTCGCCCAGGGCGCGCAGCAATTTTACCTGTGTGCTCGCATCTATTTCGCCAATTTCATCCAGCACCAAGGTGCCGCCATCCGCCATCTCGAAGCGGCCAATACGCTTCTCCGTGGCACCGGTGAACGAGCCTTTCTCATGGCCGAACAACTCGCTCTCCAGCAACTGCGGCGACAGCGCGGCGCAATGCACAATGACGAGCTTCTCCTTCGGCCTGCCGCTCAGGTTGTGAATGGCGCGTGCGACCAATTCTTTGCCCGTGCCGCTCTCGCCTTCAATCAAGACCGTGGCGCGGGTAGGAGCCACTTGCTCAATGGTTTCGATGATGGGTTTCATCACCTCCGCCTGACCGAGGATGCCCTGCACGGAGTACTTGCGCTCCACCTGCTTCTTCAGCGCGACGTTTTCGACCTCCAGCTTGCGGCTGCGTAGCGCACGTTTGATGAGCAGATCGACCTCATCAAGGTTCAGCGGCTTGGTGACAAAGTGATAGGCACCGCGCCGCATCGCCTCCACCGCCGTATCCACCGAACCGTAGGCCGTCATCATTATCGCCACCGGCGGCTTGGGCATGCGCAGCGCCGCTTCCAGCAGCTTCATGCCGTCGTCATTGCCCAGGCGCAGATCGGTGAGCATCACATCCACCGATTCGTTTTTCAGCACCTCCATTGCGTCCGCCGCGTTCGCCGCGACATAGACATCGAAGTCATCCTCCAGCGACTGGCGCAAGCCGTCACGAGTATGTTTTTCATCATCGACGATGAGGATGGTAGCGAGGTCGGGAGTCATGAATGGATTCTTATTCTGGCTTGGTCATTTCATTTCCTTCACCTAACAACCGCATGCGTTTTTCAACCAGCGGCAGGAACAGGCTCACCTTCGTCCCCTCGCCCTGGCGGCTTTCGATGTCAATTTCGCCCCCGTGCTCGCGCACGATGCGGCGGACAATCAAGAGACCGAGACCGGTGCCCGTTTTGCGCGTGGTGAAGAAGGGTTGGAAGAGGTTGCCCATGTTCTGGCGGTTGATGCCCCTGCCGTTGTCCTGAAAGCTCACGATCACCTCGAAGTCATTGTAGGTGGTGGAGACAATGAGCTTGCCGCCCGTATCAGCCATCGCCTGCCCGGCGTTGCGGATTAGGTTGTAAAAGGCCTGCTTCATCTGGTTCGCATCCAGCGGCATCTGGGGCACATCGGATCGCAGTTCCAGTGTCAGCTTCACCTTGTTCTGCTCCAGCTCGGGCTTGAGGAAGCTCGCGGCATCCTGCAACAGCTCGTTCACATTCACCCGCTGGAGTTGCGGCTGCGTTGGCCGGATGGCGGAGAGAAACTGATTGATAATGAAATCCAGGCGCTGGATCTCGCCAATCGAGACATCCAAGTGCTTTTGCAGTTTCTCCGCTCCCTTGCCCATCTTCTTGATGGCCCGCTCCATGAGCTGAAGGTGAATGGTGAGGCTGTTCAGCGGGTTGCCGAGTTCATGCGCCACGCCCGCCGCCAGCAGGGTGAAGGCATTGATGCGCTCGCTCTCGATCTTCTCCTCGGTCAGCTTGCGGGTCTGCGTGACGTCGCGGATGAGCATGACGAAGCCAGTGTCTTGCGCATCATCAATGGAGGTGATGTAGAAATTGAGGAACCGGTTCTCCGGGTAGAAGACTTCCAGGTCGCGGCTCACGACCGTGCCTGGTTTGCGTAACTCGCCCCAGTCCACACCGCGCACGCCCTCAGCGAGCTGCTTGCCCACGATCTGATCGGCCTGAAAGCCAAAAAGATGACACGCGGCGGCATTCACATAAGTGACGATGCCCCCAGGATCGAGCAGAATCACCCCCTCTTGTAGCGCCTGGAAGACCTTCTCCAGCAGCCCCTTCTCGCGCAGCAGCTCGGCAAGAAAGTGCTGCACCTCGCCTGGCTCCAGGCGGTCTACACGTTTGATGAGCTTGTCGAAGAAGCCAGATTTCATAGAATGGCAGGCATGAACACCGTCCTGCTTGTGTTGGTAACGTTTCCCGACGCTGAGAAAGCGCGTCAAATTGGCACGCTTATGGTCGAGTCGCAACTCGCCGCTTGTGTCAATTTGGTATCCGGAGTGGAGTCCATCTACCGCTGGCAGGGCAAGGTAGAGGCTAGCCAGGAGGTGCTAGCAATCTTCAAAACCACGCAGGGCACCTGGGCAGCCTTTGAAGCGAAAATGCGAGAACTGCACTCGTATGATGTACCGGAAATCGTAGCGCTGCGGCCGGAGCAGTTATCAGAGATGTATGGGCAATGGGTGGTGAACTCGGTGGCAAGATAAGGATTCCCTCTTGGCATCTGCGCCTTCCTGCCCACACTGCGCCCTCCCATGCCTCGTCTGCCGCTGTCCCTTTCCATCGTCTCTTTTAACGAAGAGACCAACCTGCGCCGCTGCCTGGCTTCGGCGGCGGAACTGGTGGAGGAGATTGTGATTGTGGACTCTGGGTCGACGGACAGGACACTAGAAGTGGCAAAAGAGTATGGAGCCATCACCCACCACCAAAAGTGGCTTGGTCATCGCGATCAGAAAGGCGTGGCGCTGGGCTTGTGCACCAAGCCCTGGGTGCTGGTGATGGACTGCGACGAGGAGCTCTCCCCCGCCTTGCGCGCCGAAATTGTGCGCTTCTTTGAAAGCGGCGATTGTGAACGCTACGATGGTGCCTGGATGAACCGGCTCACATGGTTCCTGGGCAGGTGGATCAGGCATGGCGACTGGTATCCCGATCGAAAACTGCGCCTGTTGCGACGAGAAAAAGCGCGCTCGGCCGGCAGCCCGGAACACGACAAATTCGAGCTCCTCGGCGAGGGAGCGACACGGCGGCTGAGCGGAGACTTGCTTCACTACTCGTTCCGCGATGTGAGCCATTACCTTTCCAAACAGGTGCAGTTTAGCGACGACTTTCTAGTACGCGAACGCTCAAAAGGCCGTGGCTTTTCCTTGTTCAAGGTGCTGGCGCGGCCCACATGGCGGTTCTTCCGTGCTTACGTGCTGCGGCTCGGTTTTCTGGATGGTTTCCCTGGCCTGTGGATTGCGGGGGCCACGGCGTTCTTCAACTTCGTCCGCTACAGCCGCACTTATGAGGACCCCTCTCGCCGCGCATGAAGATTGGCCTGATTTATCATCAGTTCCTCCATGCTGGCGGGCTGGAAAACTATCTGATCGAGTTTGCCTCCCGGCTTCAGGCAGCCGGGCATGAACTGCACATCGCCACCTCACGGCTGGCTCCTGATGTGGCCACGAAGCTAAAGGCGCAGTGGCACATGCTTCCCCGGCCGCCGGTGGCGACGCTGCGCATGTGGCACTTCAATAGAGCAGCAACCAAGGCCATAAAAGACCTGCCCACGGATGTGAACATCGGCTTCGGCCGCACCACGCATCACGACATGCATCGCGCGGGCGGCGGATGCCATGCTTTGTACTCGAAGCTGCTGCCGTTTTGGAAACGCTACGAGCCGAAGAATCTCATTGAACTAGGCCTGGAGCGCAGGCTTTACAATAGCGGCGGCACTCGACAGTTCATCATGAACTCGGCGCGCGTGGTGGCCCAGATCCAGGGGATCTACCCAGGGGCACGAGACAAATGCGGGGTGATCTACACCGCCGTGGATACGAACGTCTTCAAGCCTGCCCTCCATCGGCAAAGCCATCGTTCGCTAGTGTGCCGCAACTTGAACACTGATCCGGAGAAGCCCGTGGGGCTGTTCGTATCGCTCAGCCATCGTCGCAAAGGGCTGGACAATCTATTGCAGGCCTGGACCGATATCGACGGCACCCTGTGGATCGCTGGCCGCCAACTCAACAAGCACTACACCAGTATGATCGAGCGGCTGGGGCTTGCCTCCAAGGTCCGTGCGATTCCCCCCACTAACCAGCTCAAGGACCTGTATCAGGCAGCAGACTGGTTCATTCACCCGACGCTGTACGATGCCTGTGCGAACACCGTTTTGCAATCCATGGCCAGCGAGCTGCCGGGCGTGATTTCCGCCCAGGACGGGGCGGTGGACCACGTGCGCGATGGCGAAAACGGCCTGATGCTCTACCATCCGACGAAGGTGCCGGAACTGCGCACCCGCATCCAGGATGCCTTCGCCGTCCACGAAGC
Organism: Verrucomicrobiaceae bacterium; assembly: GCA_028293175.1. Lineage (GTDB taxonomy): Bacteria > Verrucomicrobiota > Verrucomicrobiia > Verrucomicrobiales > Verrucomicrobiaceae > CAINXC01. The sequence goes on from JAQGPI010000164.1 coordinate 16,176, forward strand.
TGACCGCATCGAGATGGGCCGCAAAGCGCGCGAGACCATGCTGCCCCACACCTGGGATGCCCATGTGAAAGAGTGGCTGAGTGCCATTGAAAGCCTGCCTGCGCGATAGCCGGGCATCCGGGCGACGTATTAAAGGTTCGCCCATGTCACCGCGATTCCTGCCATTGCCTCGATTTCTCGTCCTTCTTGCCTGCGCCTTCGTGGGTGTTGTCCACGCCGCGGGTCCTAGCTTTTCGCGCGACATCCTGCCCATCCTCTCGGACGCCTGCTTTCAATGCCACGGCCAGGATGCGAAGGCGCGCAAAGCCGACCTGCGCCTGGACATCGAAGCAGAAGCCAAGCGCCCGCACAAAGACAGCACGGCCATCATCCCCGGCAACAGCGCCGAAAGTGACATCGTCATACGAATGGTCACTGCCGATGACGACGACCACATGCCGCCCGCCAAAAGCCACAAAGTGGTGACGCCGCGCCAGATTGAACTTATCAAGCAATGGATCGATGCCGGTGCCAAATGGGGCGAGCATTGGGCGTTCACTCGCATAGAGAAGCCGAAGATTCCTACGGTGCCAGCAGAGACGGGCGTGAATCCCATTGATGCGTTCGTCACCGCCAAACTTGGTGAACGACATCTCGCTTTCTCGCCTGAAGCTACCCCCGAGACCTTGATTCGTCGAGTCTCCCTCGACCTTACCGGCATTCCACCCACACCAGAGGAAGTCGAGGCATTCCGCCAGTCTAAGAGTCGCAATTCCAAGTCCGCCATGGACTCCCTAGTGGACAGGCTCCTCGCTTCTCCCCGCCATGGCGAACGCTGGGTGTGGGAATGGCTGGATGCCTCGCGCTACGCCGATTCTAACGGCTACCAGGGCGACAACGACCGCACCATGTGGCCGTGGCGCGACTGGGTCATCAATGCCATCAACACCAACATGCCGTATGATCAATTTTCCATCTGGCAACTGGCTGGCGACCTGATGCCAAATGCCACAAGAGAGCAGAAGCTGGCCACCGCATTCGTGCGCAACCATATGATCAATGGCGAGGGCGGCCGCATTGCGGAGGAGAACCGCATCGAGTATCTCTTTGATCAGGCAGAGACGGTTGGCACCGTATGGCTCGGCCTCACCATGCAGTGCACCCGCTGCCATGACCACAAGTTTGATCCCCTCACCCAGCAGGACTACTACGGCCTAATTTCGTTCTTTAATGGCACGCCGGTGGACGGGCAGGGACGCGGCGGGCAAACGCCACCAATCCTGGACATGAGCACTCCCGCCGAAGAACAAAAATCTAAGGCCGCGCAGGAAAGAGTGAATAAGCTGGCCAAGGAAGTAGAGGCTTTTGAATTGACCAAATTCCCACGTCCCGAAGGCAAGAGCCTGGAGGAAAGCGATGCCATCAGGCTTCCGGGCAATCTGCCCAGTTACATTGCCAAGACCCCGCCCTTTAAGCGCGGTGTTGATCCACTGCTGGAATCCGTCAACTACTTCAAGGCCAAAGATGCCGCCTATGCTGCGGTGCTGGAGAAACTGCTTGGCGCGGTACGCAAGCGTGATGGCGCGAAGACTGCCATCACCAAGGTCATGGTGCTGGAAGAACGCAAAGAAGGCCCACGCGACACCTTCATTCTCACCAAAGGTGCCTACGACAATCCCACGACCACCAAAGCAGTGATGACCACCCCGGGCAAGCTTCCGTCCATGCCTGCCGGATCGCCTAACAACCGTCTTGGGTTAGCAAAATGGCTCGTCTCTCGCGACAATCCTCTGACAGCGCGCGTTACCGTGAACCGCTACTGGCAAAGCTTGTTCGGCATTGGCCTGGTGAAGACAGCGGAAGACTTCGGCCTGCAAGGCGAACGCCCGCTGCACATGGATTTGCTGGACTGGCTGGCAGCAGATTTTATGGACCACGGATGGGATGTGAAACACCTGCTCAAGCTCATCGTCACCAGCCGCACTTATCAGCAGAGTTCCAAGCTCAAACCCGGGCCCAATGACGATCCGGAGAACCGGCTGCTGAGCCGTGGCCCGCGCTTCCGCATGCCCAGCTTCATGATGCGCGACCAGGCGCTGGCAGTGAGCGGCTTGCTGGCAGAACAAACCGGCGGCCCTGCGGTCAAGCCTTATCAACCGGAAGGCATCTGGGAGGAAGCCACTTTCGGCAAGATCAAGTACACGCCGGACACAGGTGCAAAGCTTTACCGGCGCAGCCTCTACACCTTCTGGCGTCGGATCGTAGGCCCCACGATGTTCTTCGATACAGCGTCTCGTCAGACCTGCACCGTCAAGGCTTCTCGCACCAACACACCGTTACAGGCACTCATCACGCTGAACGAAACCACCTTTATTGAATCCGCCCGCGCCCTGGCCCAGCGGGTTCTCACCAGTCGTTCACTGGCCACTGATGATGAGCGTCTCGCGATGACTTGGAAAGTCGCCGCCTGCCGCGACCCGAATCCAGTCGAGCTGCAAAAACTGAAAGCCACGCTTATGGATTTCCGCCAGCGTTTTGCCACCGATGTAGATGATGCCAATAAATTGTTAGGCATTGGCGACTCCAAGCGCAATGAGGAGCTGCAAGCTCGTGAGCACGCCGCATGGACCAGCCTCTGCCTGCTGATACTGAACCTCGACGAGGTCTTGAACAAGGAATAGCCCGCCATGTCTTTCGATCCCCTTCATCTCACGCGCCGCCACTTCTTTGGGAAATCGGCGCTAGGCATTGGTTCGATGGCGCTGGACTCCTTGCTTCAACGCGACAGCTTCGGCATGCAGGCACCGGCCATGGGCGGCCTCCCACATTTTGCACCGAAGGCCAAACGGGTCATTTACCTGTTCATGAACGGCGGGCCGCCGCACGTGGACATGTTTGACTACAAGCCCCAGATGGAGGCCTGGCGCGGCAAGGAGATTCCCGAGGCGATCCACGGCAACAAGCGCGTGAGCACGATGACCCAGGGCAAGCCGAAGGTGGCGCTGCCCGCTTTCACCGGCTTCAAGCAGCATGGCAAAAGCGGCGCCTGGGTGTGCGATTTCCTGCCACGCACGGCGGAGATTGTGGATGACATCTGCTTCGTCAAATCAATGCACACGACGCAGGTGAACCACGCGCCTGCGATCACTTTCTTCATGACCGGCGGCGAACAGCCCGGGAGGCCCAGCCTCGGTGCCTGGCTGTCTTATGGACTGGGCAGCGAGGGCGAGGAGCTTCCCGGCTTCGTGGTAATGACCTCGCGCGACAAAGAAGCTTCCTGCGGACAACTCTTCTATGATTTCTACTGGGGCAACGGCTTCCTGCCTTCGAAGCACCAAGGCGTGAAGTTTCGTGGCTCGGGCGATCCGGTGCTCTACATTTCCAATCCCGATGGCATGAGCCGTCCCGTGCGCCGGGCCTTGCTCGACCATCTCGCCGAGTTCAATCAGATCAAACAGCAGGACTTCAACGATCCGGAGATTTCGACACGTATCTCACAGTATGAGATGGCGTATAAGATGCAGGCCAGCGTGCCGGAACTGACGGACCTGTCAAAGGAGCCACAGCACATCCTCGACATGTACGGCCCGGATGTGAAGCGCCAGGGCAGCTTTGCCTACAACTGCCTTATGGCCCGTCGGCTGGCGGAGCGTGGTGTACGCTTCACCCAGGTGATGCATGCAGGCTGGGATCACCATCGCAATCTCAGTACGCAGTTTGAAATTCAGTGCCGCGATACCGATGCACCCGCTGCCGCACTGGTGAAGGATCTCAAACAGCGCGGCCTGCTAGAGGACACCTTGGTGGTCTGGGGTGGCGAATTTGGCCGCACTCCGTTCATCCAGGGTGATCCGAACAACTTGAAACAGCTCGGCCGCGACCATCATCCCTACGTCTTCACCACCTGGATGGCGGGCGCTGGTATCAAGCCCGGCCACACGCATGGTGAAAGCGATGACTTCGCCTTCAACCCGGCAAAGGACCCCGTGCATGTGCATGACTTTCAGGCCACGCTGCTGCACCTCCTGGGCATTGATCACGAGCGTTTCACCTACCGCTTCCAGGGCCGCGATTTCCGGCTTACGGATGTGCATGGCAGCGTGGTGAAGGGCGTGCTGGCGTAAATCTTACTGCAACATCTCCACTCGCACTTCGCAGGCTGCGCTGCGCCCTTGGTCATCAAGCACCTGCACATGCCACGTTCCCGGGCTCGCTTTCCATAGCAGGGACTCAACGGGCTTTGAGGCACCCAGATACTGCTTTCCAGCAAACCAGAATACCTTGCGCACACCAGCCGCTGCATCGGCTCGCAGTGGTATGGACTGGCGCTCTGGATCGCTGGCCTGCAAGGTGTAGGTGCGCTTGATCTGGGGCGAGACAATGCGCGGTGCAGCCAGCGTCTGCCGTGTGGCCATTACTTGGCTGCCGGACTCGAAAGCGGGCGGCTCGCGGCGTGGCAAGCCCGCCTGTTTGAACATCGCCAGCATGTCAGGCGGCCAGAACTCCCACACCTCGCGCTTCAGCGCCCGCTTGCTGTCGTCGCTGGTTACCCGCAGCCCCGTGTTAGGATCAATCAATATCTCCCGGTGAATCTCACAAGGCAGCACAGGTGATACGCCGGGAATGAACCAGCCGGTGAGCCGCTGCTGGCAGCTCGGCGTGGGCAGTTGCCCCGAGATGGCACAAAGCTCCACCTGACTGACGCCAAGGGGCGGAACGCTGTGTGGCCGGGAAAGCCGCAGACGCCCAAATGCTTCGAAAAGCAAAGGCGCGGCGCATTCGCGGGCGACAAAAGCGGGGTTGGCCCGGCCATTGAAGTTGCCTATCCAAACGATGAGCACATAGTCGCCGCGCATCCCTGCGGCCCAGGCATCGCGGAAGCCATGCGAGGTGCCTGTCTTCCAAGTGATCTCGGGGTCCGCCACCACTTCACTTCCAGAAGGTGCGCGCAGCATTCCACGTGTGAGATAGCGTACTTCAGGCGTCAGCAGCACCGGATTTTCAACGGCGGCGGCTTTGGCGGGGATAAAGCTGAGCCTCCTGGATACGCCATCATCGGCAAGCAGCGCATACATGGAGGCGAGCTCCTCCATGCTCACCTCTGCACCGCCAAGCGGCAGAGCCAGGCCGTAGTGAGATTCCGGCTTTGGTAGCGCCACACTTGCCTGCCGGAGGAAGCCATACAGGCCCGGCGGCTCAAGCTTTTGCGTTAGCGCCACCGCAGGGATATTGCGGCTGCGAAACAAGGCCTCCGCTGCTGGAATGGGGCCGGTGAATTCACGATCAAAGTTCTCAGGATCGTAGTCCGCAAAGCTCAGCCGTCCATCGCGCACCAATGATTGCGGATGAATCAGCCCTTGCTGCATCGCCAGTGCATAGACAAAAGGCTTGAGCGCTGACCCTGGTGAGCGTCGCGCCTTGACGCCATCCACTTGTCCCAAAATGCCAGGGTTCAAGAAACCCGCCGAGCCTACATAGGCCAGCACCTCGCGCGACGGCGCATGCACCAGCAATGCACATGCGTTAGTGATGCCGACCTCCCGGCGCTTGTCGATGTAGTCCTCCAGGGTCTGCTCCAGCGTCCGCTGCTTGTTCAAGTCAATAGTAGTGCGGATCGTCTGTGCATGGGGTTGCTCGGCAAACAAGCGCCGCGCCAGATGCGGCACTTCGCGCGGCACCCTGCTTTCAGGCAGCAAAGCATAGCCTGCGTCCAATGGATCGCTCCGCATGCTCAACCGCTGCCACAAGCGCGATGCTGCCGCCGTGTGGGCTTTATTTTCGTGACGAACATTGGGCCTCCGCATGGTCGGACTTTGTGGCAAAACGGCGAGTGCAGTGGCTTCACGCAGCGAGAGGCCCTTCGCTGGTTTGCCGCACCACAGCAGGCTTGCAGCGCCAACGCCTTCCACATTGCCGCCATAAGGCGCGAGATTGAAATAGGCCTCGAGCACTTCGTCCTTTGAATAGTGGCGGCTCAATTGCAACGCCCGCAGCATCTGGTTCACCTTGCCCAAAAGAGACGTGGTGCGCAGGCCAAACCGCAGCCGTGCATACTGCATGGTGATAGTCGATCCACCGCCGCGACGGCTTCTCGTAACCACTCCCCACAGTGCCCGCGCCATGGACATGGGATTCACACCTGGATGCGAGCGGTAGTGCTGGTCTTCCAATGTCAGCGTGGCATCGATCAGCGCGGGGCTGATGTCTGCCAAGGCAGTGCGTAACCTGTACTTGCCATCTTCGGTGAGAGCCAGATGCACAAGTTGCCCCTGGCGGTCTTCCAAACTCTGTGAAAAGGCGAGGCTGTCAGGATAAAGCGGGGGCTTGGGGCAAAAATACCAAGCTGCAAAAACCAGCAGTATGACAGGCGCAACGGCCTTCAGCAGCCAGCGAAGCACACGGTGTTTCAAAAGCTGCCGCCATGCCTTCATGTCCATCATTCCACCTCAACCACACCACCACCATTGCGGCCTTTGATACCACGATCGTACATGCTTTCTGCGAAGACGGGCGGGATGATGAACTTGCCTCCAGACACCGGCTTGACCGGATAGCTGAAAGTTTTGCTCTCCGCTTTGCCAAGATGGAGGTAAAGCACGTTGCGGTCCTCGCGCACATCAATGTAATCGGCTCCCGGCAAAGCTTCCCGTCCGGGCCTCAGGCCGCCAGCCACCAACTCGAAACCGCCTGGCATGAGGTCGAGCAAGGCCACATTGGAAAGTCGATCCCGACTGTTATTGCGCACGCGCAGCGTCATCGTCGCTGTCTCGCCCACTTTCAGTTTTGTGACTGGCTTGCCGTCCTTGCCCAGCATCGCGCGAGATACTTCCAAGCCATCAGTGATCACCGTTGTCTGCACTCCCTTGTCAAAGCCCGATTCTGAAGCCTGATAAAAAGCTCCCAGATCGCTATTGCCCTTGTCGAGATGGAAACGCAGCCCGGCAGCGCCCGCATTGAACGGCGCGCAACGCATACCACCGCCATCCGGCAGGATTAACTGCGGATCGCCCTTAGCGAGAAGGGCGCTAATGGACAGTTTAACATCCGATTTGGCGACGATCTTGGAGTACGCCTTGAGTGCCAGAACCGAATACGCGGCAGTAAGCGTATTGAATCGATTCGCCGCGATGGGATCGGTGATCATCTTCAAATTGTCGAAGCTGATGTTCTTCGCCAGATCAGGGAAGTGTAGGCAGAGAAGAGCGAAGCCCTGTGCCTGGCTTACCGTGGGATT